>CAYUGW010000226.1:0-6904 GCA_964444245.1 uncultured Blastocatellaceae bacterium
TCGAATTTGACGGCAAAGTCGAAGGCGCGGCGACGACCGAAAGAATCGTTTGGCTTTGGAAGGAAATTGCGACACGATATAAAAACACAAACGCAGAAAAAGTCTTTTTTGAACTTAGAAACGAACCGCATGATATTCCGGCAGAAGATTGGCGTTCGCAAGCCGAAGCGATTATCAAAGCAATTCGCCCGATTGTGCCGAATCATACATTAATTGTCGGTTTTCACGATTGGAATTCGCGGGCAGCTTTGCTTGAATCAAAACCTTTTAATGATCCGAACATTATTTACACATTTCATTATTACGATCCGTTTTTGTTCACGCATCAAGGCGCGACTTGGTCGGGCGAAGGTTTATCTGATTTAAAATATATTCCGTTTCCGTATTCAAAAAATCAAAAAATTGAAACGCCGGAAAGCGCAAAAGGAAAATGGGTTGAAGGATTGATAAATTCATATCAAGAAGATTCAAATTCCGAAAAAATATTTAAGGATCTGAAGGCGGCAAAAGATTGGGCGGTTAAAAATAAAGTGCCGATTTTTCTTGGCGAATTCGGTTCTTATAGAAAACTTCCGACAATGGAAGATCGCTGCCGTCACGCCGAAGCGGTTTATTCGGCATTAGGAAAACTCGATATTCCGAACGCCTGGTGGGAATGGGACGGCGGTTTTAATATGTTCAAACCGGGAACAAACGAAATTTCCGAATGTATGCGGAAAGCGATTGATGCGTTTAACGCAAAAAAATAAATAAATTTATGAGCAAACTATTAATAATTTCAATATTTATAATCATCGCAGTTTTCACAATTTCCGCACAGGAAAAAGATTTAAATGTTTTGCAAAACGAACGGAGAGGTTTGATGCCCGTTCCGGCAAATGTCAGTTGGAAACAAGGCAGATTGCCCGTAACGAAAGATTTTACGGTTGCGGTCGCGGGAAAAACGGATGAGCGATTAAAGAATTATATTTTCCGCGTAATGCGGCGGCTCGAAGGGCGCACGATTTTTGAGTTTTCGCGTGATTTGTCGGCAAATGCGGCAGATGCAAAACTTCTGATCGAAACGCAATCGACCGGAAATGCGATTCCGCAGCTCGGCGATGAGGAATCTTACAAACTCGAAATCAACAACAATCAGGCAAAAATCACCGCACCGACAACGGTCGGAGCAATGCGCGGGCTTGAAACTTTTCTGCAATTGCTCGAAGGCGACACGGGCGGTTTTTATTTTCCGGCAGTTTCGATTGACGACAAACCGCGTTTTCCCTGGCGCGGTCTGATGATTGACTCGGCGCGGCATTTTCAGCCGATGGAAGTTATAAAAAGAAATCTGGACGCAATGGCGGCGGTCAAAATGAATGTTCTGCACTGGCATTTGACGGAAGATCAAGGTTTTCGCATTGAAACGAAAAGTTATCCGAAACTTCATCTGATGGGTTCGGACGGAGATTTTTACACGCAGGAACAGATCAAGGAAATCATAAAATACGCCGCCGATCGCGGAATTCGCGTAATGCCGGAATTCGATATGCCCGGACACGCGACCGCCTGGGTTGTCGGGCATCCCGAACTTGCCAGTGCGCCCGGACCTTACACAATCGAACGCCGACCGGGAATTTTCGATCCGACGCTCGATCCGACGAAAGAAGAAACCTATAAACTTCTCGAAGGCTTTTTTGCCGAGATGACCGCGCTTTTTCCCGATCAATATATGCACATCGGCGGCGATGAAAATGAAGGCAAACAATGGGATGCAAATCCGCAAATTCAAGCCTTTATGAAGAAAAATAACATCAAAGACAATCACGAACTTCAAACTTATTTTAATAAAAGAATTCTTCCCTTTTTGCAGAAAGGCGGCAAAATTATGATGGGCTGGGATGAAATTTTTCAGCCCGATCTGCCGAAAGAAGTCGTCATTCATTCGTGGCGCGGGCAGAAAGCTCTTGCCGAAGCCGCGCAAAAAGGCTATCAGGGCGTGCTTTCCAACGGTTATTACATTGATCTGATGTTTCCGGCTTCGTCGCATTACGTCGTTGATCCCGTTCCTGCCGATTCGCCTCTGAACGCTGAAGAAAAGAAACGCGTTCTCGGCGGCGAAGCGACGATGTGGAGCGAATGGGTTTCGTCCGAAACGATCGATTCGCGCATCTGGACGCGCACGGCGGCGATTGCCGAAAGATTCTGGTCGCCACAGGAAGTTCGAAATGTGGATGATATGTATCGCCGCCTTGAAATTATCGGAATTCAGCTCGAAGAATTGGGCTTGACGCACAACAAAAATCAAGCAATGCTGCTTCGTCGTCTGGTCAGAAATACTGATATTTCCGCGCTCCAAACGCTTGTTTCGGTGATCGAACCCGTCAAAGAATATCGCCGGTATCAGCAGCGTCCGCAAACGATGCTGAGTCCGCTGACGGGTTTGATTGATGCGGCGCAAGCCGATGCCAAAGGCGCACGAAAATTTAATAAAATTGCGGCGGAAATCCTTGCAGAAAAGGACGTTTCGGCAAATTCGGCGAAACTCAAAACGATGTTCACGAAATGGCGCGATGCCGGAGCGGAACTCGAAACCGTTATTCAAAATTCGCCCGCTCTGCACGAAGCGCGGCAGCTTGCGCCGGATTTGAAGCATTTGGGCGAAATCGGTCTGGAAATAATTTCTTTAAGAGAAAAAAATTCTGCGCCGAATGCCGAATGGCGCGATGCGAAACTGAAAATGCTCGACGAAATCGCCAAACCGAAAGCGGCGGTTGAATTTATGGTCGTCGAAAATTTAAGGAAAATGATCGCGGATGCCGGAAATTAGAAATTGAAAATGAGCAAAAAAGTTGTGGCGGGAATAGACATCGGCGGGACAAAAATCGCCGTTGCTCTGCAAAATTTTAATAATGAAATTGTCTCTTCCGGCAGTTTCCCGACACAGGTCGAAATCGGACCGCACCGGATTTTGGAAAATATTGTTTCCAATATCGAAAAAATGCTTGCCGAAACCGGAACGACACTTTCCGCCATCGGCATCGGTTGTCCGGGACCGATCGATATTGAAAACGGTCTGGTCAAATCGCCGACGAATTTGCCGGGTTGGGATGATTTTCCGATTGTGGAAATTATCGAGAAGAAATTCGGTGTTCCGATCGCTTTTGATAATGATGCCAATGCCGCCGCGCTCGGCGAATATTTTAGCGGCGCAGCAAAAGAATTCAGCGATATTTTATATGTGACGATCTCGACCGGAATCGGCGGTGCAATTATTTGCGGCGGTCAAATTCATCATGGATTAGGCGCAAGTGCCGGCGAAATCGGACACGCCATTGTTCAGCCCGAAGGCGAACTCTGCCGCTGCGGAACAAAAGGTTGTTTGGAAACTCTGGCTTCGGGTGTGAACATCGCCCGCCGGATGAAGGAACGTTTGGCGCAAAACGGCAAACGTTTTGAAGGTATAAATTCGGAAGAAATAACGGCACGAACCGTGATTGAAGCGGTGAAAAACGGCGATGAAACCGCGCTCGAAATTTGGGATGAAACGATGCGTTTTCTGGCAATCGGCATCGGCAACGCGATCACGACAATTGCGCCGGAAGCCGTCATAATCGGCGGCGGAGTTTCGATGGCGGGCGATCTTTTGCTTAAACCTTTACGCTGTTATATTTCGCAAAACGTCAAAATGCTGCCGATTGAAAAAGTAAAGATTTTGCAGGCTTCACTGGGCAGCGAAAGCGGAATTCACGGTGCATTAATTTTGGCTCAAAAGGCAATTGGTAATTTTTAGAAACTTTATGAAAAATAAATTTACAAGACGAGAATTTTTAACAATCGGCGGCATCGGCGTAAGCGGAATTTTGCTGGCGAATAAGGCGGAAGGTTTTTCAATTATGGGTAAAAACAAAAAAGAAATGCTTCTTTACGTCGGAACTTATACGCAAAAGGGAAGCGAAGGGATTTATGTTTATAAATTCAATACAGAAACCGGAAATTTGAGCAAACTTCACACGGTCAAAGATGTCGTCGAACCATCGTATTTAACGATTGATAAATCGCGAAAATTTCTCTATGCGGTCAACGAAACCGCCGAATACGAAGGCAAAAAGAGCGGCGCGGTCAGCGCGTTTTCGATTGATCAAAGAAACGGAAACTTAACATTTTTAAATAAACAACCGAGTTTGGGCGGTGCGCCGTGTTTTATCGTTGTTTCGGAGAATGAGAAATTCGCCTTGGTCGCCAATTATCTCGGCGGAAATGTTTCCGTTCATCCGATCGGCACGGACGGCAAAATCGGCGCGTCGGTTGATTTGCAGCAAAACAGCGGAACCGGACCGAACAAAGACCGGCAGGAAGCCGCGCACGCTCATTCGATAAATTTGGATAAAAAAAATCGTTATGCCGTCGCGTGCGATCTCGGCGTTGATAAAGTTTTTATTTATGAATTCGATAATAAAACCGGCAAATTAAAACCGAATCCGAACCAAGCAATTTATCAAACAAAACCCGGCGCAGGTCCGCGGCATTTTGCGTTTCACCCGAATTCAAAATTCGCATTTTTAATTAACGAACTCGATATGACGATTTCTTCGCTCGCCTTCGACGCAGCAAAAGGAACGCTGAAAGAAATTCAAACCGTGCCGACCTTGCCGGAAAGTTTTAAGGAAGCAAACACCTGCGCCGACATACACGTTTCGCCGAACGGGAAATTTCTCTACGGCACGAATCGCGGACACGATAGTTTTGTCGTTTATAAAATCGACGAAAAAACGGGCAAATTGGAATACGTCGAACACGTTTCGACAGGCGGAAAAACGCCGCGCAATTTCACGATCGCGCCGAACGGCAAATTTCTGCTCGCGGCAAATCAAAATTCGGATTCGATCATAGTTTTCCGCATTAACGAAAAGAGCGGAAAACTGACTAAAACCGACAACAACGCGACGGTTTCAATGCCCGTTTGTTTGAAATTGATTCCGTCGTTTTCGTAATGGAAGAAAATTATCCACAGACAAACACGGATTTTATAAATTTCAAATTTCAAATTTCAAATTGTTTCAGAAAATCTGTGTTTATCCGTGTTAATCTGTAGGCAAAAATTAAAAGATTTTAAACTTATGCGCCGAAAATTTTCGAAAATCCCGATTTGGTTTTTTCTCTTTTCGCTGTTGTGTTGCGGTTCGGCATTGGCGCAGAAAAAGAGCGAATTTCGCAAACTTGCCTTTAAGGATGAATTTAACAAATCTGCTAATTCGCCCGTTGATACGAGCAAATGGACGGCGGAAATCGGCGGAAAAGGCTGGGGAAATGAAGAACTGCAATATTACACGGATTCGATAGAAAATGCATATCACGACGGAAAAGGTTCGCTCGTTATCAAAGCCGTAAAACTCGCGCCGCCGCTCAAGCTCGAATGCTGGTACGGCGCGTGTCAATACACTTCGGCGCGGCTGATTACAAAAAAGAAATTCGCTCAGAAATACGGACGCTTCGAAGCCAGAATCAAGATTCCCGCCGGACAAGGAATGTGGTCGGCATTTTGGATGCTCGGCAGCAATATCGATGAAGTCGGTTGGGCGCATTGCGGCGAGATAGACATTATGGAAAACATCGGTCGCGAACCTTCGACCGTTTACGGCACGATTCACGGTCCGGGTTATATGAGCAGTGAAGGTCTCAGCGGCGCATACAATCTGAAAAATAATCAAAAATTCGCCGACGATTTTCACGTTTATACGACCGAATGGACGGAAAAAGAGATCAAATTTTTTGTTGACGGAAATCTTTATAAAACGATTACGCCCGGCGATATTCCCGAAGGAAAAAAATGGGTTTACGATCATCCGTTTTTTATGATCCTGAATCTCGCCATCGGCGGAAATTGGGGCGGAAAACCGGATGACACGACGCAGTTTCCGGGAATTATGCAGATTGATTACGTGCGCGTTTATAAAAAATAAAGGGATAAAACGATGAAAATTTTTTGTCTGATTTTAATTTTGAGCATATTTACGGTTTTTGAAACGAATGCGCAGGCAGACGCGAAAGTAAAAGTTTCATTAAATTCGGGCTGGAAATTCCGCGAAATAAATAAAACCGAATGGCTTCCGGCAACGGTTCCGGGCTGTGTTCATACCGATCTGCTCGCAAATAAAAAAATCGAAGACCCGTTTTACCGCGACAACGAGAAAAATCTGCAATGGATCGGCAAAACCGATTGGGAATATGAAACGAGATTTAATGTTTCGGCAGAAATGCTGAAACGCCGCAATCTCGAAATCGTTTTTGAAGGACTCGATACTTACGCCAGTGTTTTACTGAACGAAAAACCGATTCTCGATGCGGATAATATGTTCCGAACGTGGCGCGTTGATGTTAAAGATTCGCTCAAACAAGGCGAAAATATTTTGCGCGTGAAATTTCGCTCTCCCGTAAATGAAATTTTGCCGCTTATGAAAAAGCTCGATTACGAGCTTCCGGCAGTCAACGATCAGGGCGAAAAAACTTCGCCTTACACGCGGAAAGCTCCGTATCAATACGGCTGGGATTGGGGACCGAGATTTGTGACAAGCGGCGTTTGGAAACCCGTAAATCTCGTCATGTGGGACGATGCGCGAATCGAAGACCTGCATATTAAACAGAAAAAATTATCAAAGGAAACGGCAGATTTAACGGCGGCGGTCGAAGTCATCGCTTCGAGCGAAACCGACGCGACGGTTGAAATCGAAAATCTGACAGACAAAAAAACTGTTGCGACAAAACAAATTAAATTAAATTCCGGCGTGAATAAAATTGATCTCGATTTTGCGCTGAAAAATCCGCGTCTTTGGTTTCCGGTCGGTTTGGGCAAACAATCGCTTTACAATTTCAGAGCGAAATTATCGGTCAACAAAAAACAAGTTGACGAACAGACAAAACGAAC
>CAYUGW010000227.1:0-6890 GCA_964444245.1 uncultured Blastocatellaceae bacterium
ACGATCTCGGTTTTCGGCTATCAAACTCGGTTTGATCTGCGGAAAGGTTTTCCAATCGTAACGACAAAACGCGTGCCTTTCCGATGGATTTTTGAAGAGTTAGCGTGGTTCTTGTCCGGCGATACGAATGAGAAAAATCTGCGCGAAAAAGGTATTGATATTTGGAAGGAATGGGCGGATTTAGAACATACTTCGAGATTCGGTCGCGAAGAAGGCGACCTCGGTCCGGTTTACGGTTATTTATGGCGTTCATTTGGCGGCGATTATCCGGAAATGAACGGGTTTGACCAGATCAAAGATTTAATCGAACAGATCGAAAAAAATCCGAATTCGCGCCGCCTGATCGTTTCCGGCTGGAATCCCGAAACTGCCGTCAAAGTCGATCTTCCGCCGTGTCATACATTGGTTCAATTCAAAGTTGAAAACGAAAAAACACTTCATTGCCAGCTTTATCAAAGAAGCGCGGACGCGTTTTTGGGCGTTCCGTTTAACATTTCGAGCTACGCGCTTTTAACTCATTTGATCGCGCACGTTTGCGATTTAGAGGTCGGCGAATTTATCCACACTTTCGGCGATCTGCATATTTATCTAAATCACGCGGAACAAGTCGAAGAACTTTTAACCCGCGAGCCTCTTGCGTTGCCGAAACTTGAATTTACAAATGCGGAAAATCTCAAGGGTTTTGAAGGTTTATTAAATTTTAAGTATGAAAACCTGAATTTGATCGGCTATAAATCGCACAAAAAAATCGCCGCGCCGGTTGCCGTTTAACAGCGAAAACAGCGAAATCTCATAAAGACTTCGCTGTTTTCATTAGATTACAAGAAAATTATTTAGTTCTGGAATATTGAATCCGGCGATTCTGGAATCTTCCGTCGGCGGTATCGTTTGATTTCTTCGGTTGTTTACTACCATAACCTTTTATAACAAGCATACTTTCCTTTATTCCGGCTTTAATAAGTTCATCTTTTACTGCATTAGCGCGTCTTTCGGAAAGCGGCTGATTGTTTGCATCGGTACCAACGCTGTCGGTATGTCCGCCGACTTCGATTACCGTATCTTGCGGAATTTTCTTCATATATCCGGCGGCGGTTTGCAGAAATTTCGCGTCTTCCGGACGAATATCGTGTTTTCCGGTGTCGAAATGATTGATGTAGAGATTCATTGCTCTGAGCAAAGCGTCTATATCAGGCGGATCGGATAATTTGCCCAATTCGGTATAAGCGCATTCCCTTGATTTCGCAAATTCTCCCTCTTTAAAATCCAGACAGTTTTCAGGAATCGGCTTATCAACCTCGTTGCAAATGTTTTTGGCATCGATTTCTTTAACATCACCATTTTGACCTAAAACGGGAATCGGCGAACATTTATAATTCACATGAACGATTTCAATCGTTCTCTGACCTGGTTTAAGAAGCGGCAGATGGATCGTATTATCAGCAGTTCTTTCGCCCCAAAAAGAACCGTCATCTACCCGAGCGCCGCTACCGGGAGGATGATTTTTGATAACTACCTCAAACCCCGGATTTTTGGGAATAAGAAAGTAAATTATCCCTAAAACAAGGATTACAAATATAAACATCGAAAAAAGCCCGCCTGAAATCCAGACCCAACCCGGAATTCCGCCTTTCGCTTTTTCTTCCTTTGCTTTTTCGGCGGCTTCTTCCGTCGGAGTCAGCGGAATGTTTTGATATTTTGCGCGTTCGGCTTCCGGCAGACGGAAATACGGTGTCGTTACGCCGTATTCCTGATTTTGTTCGCCGCTCGTTTCCGAACCGAAATCGTCTTGCTGAAGATTTATATTGCCTTGTGTTACGCCCCAATCGGGAACTTTCGGGCTGTTTGACGATGGCGAAAATGTTTTGCTGAAATCATCCGCATCATTATCAAACGGTCTGACGTTGGCAACCGTATTTCCCCAATCATCTGCCGGCGGCTGTGCCGGATATTTATAATTTGTTTTGCTCCAATCGTTATCCGATGATCTGTCGCTTCCCGGAATATTTATATTCGGAGTAGTTTTTGAAAAATCATCCGGCGGCGGTTTCGGCGGTTTATTAGAATCACTCACGACTTCAAATCTCCTTAATCTCTGGCGAATTCAAATGTGTTCGGACAGATTTGACGCAATAAAACATTTGATTTTGCCTAGCTACAAACGTAGAACACTAAGCAGTTGATGTCAAGAAATATAAAGGTGAAAGTAAAAAGTAAAAAGTAAAAGGTAAAAGATAAAACAATGTATTTCTTTAACAATTTTGGCTGTGACGAACAAAAAGTAAAGCTATGAATTTAATAACAAACTTCTTAGATTTACCTTTTACCCTTTACCTTTTTACCTTTTTACTTGATATTCGGCGGTTGAGCGGTTTTTGTGCGAACTTCGATTCCTTCATCGGCAATCAAAAACAAACGACGCGCATCGTAAGACGAAGTATTTGTCGGAAAATACGAGAGCATATAACGGTTTTTTCTGAGTTCATCGCAGATAAATTTTGCCGCATCCTGAGCTTCTTCGAGTGAAAAAGCCTTACCGCCCGTATTTTCGGAAAGCTGTTGGATAACTTCGCGAGCCTTCGGCTGATTGCGGCGATACGCGCCGCCGGTGCGGTCGGGCATTTGAATCGTATAAACGACGATATTTTGGTTTTGCAGTTTGTCCAGAACTTTTTCAAAAGGCGTTTTGCTTCCGCGATCCAATCCGTCGCCGATAACGACAATCGCGGTTTTGCGCGTTCCCGGCATCAGCGGTGCTAAAACTTCGCTGATGGTGACATCAATTGCATCGAAAAGATACGGATTTCCCTGTTTGCGGAAAGTATTGAGCGATGCTTCGATTTTTTTTGCATCGTCCGTCCATTCCTGTATGATTTCGGGTTTAGTGTCGTAACCGATAACAAAAAGCTGATCGCCGTCGAATATTTCGTAGGCAAATTCCATCGTTGCTTTTTTTAGAGTTTCGATGCTTGCCGGAACGGTCTGCGAATTATCAATTAATAAAACAATCCGCGCCGGCGACGGATCATAGCTGAAATTGCGGATTTTTTGTTCGATTCCGTTTTCGTAAAGATACAGATTTTCAAGTTTTATCGGATCGGTCGAATCGGTCGTGCGGCGGGCGACGACGCTGACGATTGTCCCGTCGGCACTTGTAATATTTCGTGCGCTGTGTCCCGATTGAGCATTGGTAAATGTTGCGGAAATCACCAACGCCAAACTTAAATGCAAAACCATTTTCATCGAAAATCTCATCTTTTTTACCTCTTATTCTTTTTTTGAAACGGTATCTTTTTTCGAACTTGAAGAACTTTCGCTTTTTTCCTTTGATGCTTCTTTCGGCTTTTCGGTTGAATTGCCCCCGGAAGTTTTTTCGGTTTTCTCGGCTTTTTCAGCCTTTTCCGCTTTTTCAGCCTTTTCCGCAGTTTTTCCGTTCTTTCCGCCGTAATCGGTGACATACCAGCCTTCGCCTTTAAATTGAAAACCCGAAAGCGACCATTGTTTTTCCAGATTTCCGCCGCATTTTTCGCAAATCTTCAGCGGTTCATCGGAAACCTTTCGCATCTTTTCAAAGTGCGAACCGCACTCCGAACATTTATATTCATATATTGGCATATCTATTAAAACCTTTTTCTTATAGAGTTAATTTAATTCAGATAAATTATAAAAACTGTGTTTGTTTAAAAGCAAATCTGTGGCAAGCCATTTGCATATAACATTATCGTTTATTTTATTTAAAAGGACACTAGACGTATATGAAAAAGATTATTTTAATGCTGATTTTACAAATGTTTCTGGGAATTTCAGTTTTTTCACAAACCAATTCGGAACTGAAAGCCGTTCAAAATGTTGACCTAAAACGATACAGCGGAAAATGGTTTGAAATCGCACGGTATGAAAATAAATTTCAAAAAAAATGCGTCGGCAATACGACGGCAACTTATACAATAAAAGAAGATAACAATATCGAGGTTTTAAATGAATGTCTGGAAAAAAACGGCAGAATTGATAAAGCGAAAGGCAAAGCGAAAATCGTTGACAAAACGACAAACGCCAAACTCAAAGTCAGATTCGCGCCCGCCGCTTTGTCCTTTCTCTCTTCGGTCTGGGGCGATTACTGGATAATTGATCTGGACTCTGATTATAAATACGCCGTCGTCGGCGATCCGAAACGCGAGTATTTCTGGGTTTTAAGCCGCGAACCCGAAATGAACGATGCGACCTATCAGACAATTTTGCGCCGCGCCGAAACTATGGGATTTAATCCCGGAAAAGTTTATAAAACGCCGCAAAATGTCGAAGTTATCAAGGGCGAAGTTATTCAGAAGCAGTAAAACACTGTTGTAAAGCAGAAATAAAATACAGGGATAACAGGATAGACAGGGATTTTATTTTAATTTATTTTATCCTGCGTTCATCCTGTTATCCCTGTATTTATTTTCTCATTCTACCAATTCATTTCCGTTGCCATTTCTTTCTGTTCGCCGTGTTCGACGAGAAATCTTTCGGCATCAATCGCCGCCATACAACCCGTTCCGGCGGCGGTTACGGCTTGGCGGTAATACGAATCCTGCGCATCGCCGGAGGCAAAAACGCCGGGAATTTTGGTTTTCATCGAGCGTCCTTCGGTTTTGATATAGCCGACATCATCCATTTCGAGCCAATCTTTGAAAAGATCGGTGTTCGGTTTGTGTCCGATGGCAACGAAAACGCCCTGCGTCGGGAAAATACTTTCTTCACCGGTTTCGGTATTAAAAATCCTCACGCCCGTTACGCCTTCCGCCTGCGAACCGATAATTTCCTTAACTCCGGTATTCCACATAATTTCGATCTTTTCATTATCGAAAACTCTTTCCTGCATAATTTTTGAAGCGCGAAATTCATCGCGCCGGTGAATGATCGTAACTTTTGAAGCGAAACGCGTTAAGAACATCGCTTCCTCCATCGCCGTATCGCCGCCGCCGACAATGACGACATCTTTTCCGCGAAAGAAAAATCCGTCGCAATTATGAACCGTAACTCCGGCGGTTACATAACTGTTGTGATCGGAAACGGCGATGTTGAAAACCTCGCCGTCATAATCTTCGCGGTCGAGTTCGGCAATCGGCAGATAGGCGTAACCGTCTTTGAGCCAGCCGTGCTGATTGGCTCTCGTTCGCTTTTGCAGAAGCGGATGTTTAATACCGAAAATTTCGCTTGCTTTTTCCAACCATTGTCCGCCGATCATCATTTGATAACGGTCGTGTTTAAAACTGATCTGCCGTCCTTCATAAAAATGTTCGGTTTTATTGAGACTTTCTTTGGACTGTTTGGAGATTTGCGGAATTATGCCCAGTCTGAGAAGTATCATCTTCAATTGGGCGACGAGTTTTTGAGAATTTGTAACAAGAACGAAACCGAGTTTTTTCGTTCCGCCGTCGCCGCGCCAGAAACCTTTAACGAGTTCCGCCTGTTTTTCCGGCGGAAGCAGAACAAACCAATGCGGAACGCTTTTTCCGTAAGAATATTTTCCGAAAAGTTTCTCGAACAAATCTCTCACAACTCCCGCGTAACATTCGATGCGGAAGACCGAATTTTCCTTTTTCACACGCGGTTTATAATTGAAATGTTTTTCCATAATCGCCGCCGCGTCTTCAACGTAATCTTTTTCTTTGGCGTTGAAATAAAAATTGATTCCGCGCGGCGTAATACAGCCGTCAGCCAAAAAATAACCCGCCAGACGCATAAAATCGCCGTCAAGGAAAATTTTGTCGGGAATCTGACGCGAAGTTGCGGTCTGGTGTGCGAAATGCGCCTCGCCTTTTTCGTTGACCTCTAAATCCAGCAGTTCGGACAATTTGATAAATTCTACGTCTTGCATTTCCTGAACAATCGGATAAAGCAAAATATGTTTCGGATTCAACTCGCCCGCCGAAGTCCATTCGGGCGAGGTCCAATTAATATTCCAATAATTTCCGCCCGTTCCGCGTTCCAACATCGCCGTCAAAACGGGATGCTCCGGCGTTAAAAACGTCGGTTCTTCACGAAAATAACGGGGAACGATTTTGACGAGTTTGCCCTTAAACGGGCGGCTTCCGCGCCCCGCGACCGGCTGAAATACGCCTTTATGCGTTAAAACGCGCTGACCTTCTTCCACTTCGTCAATGGCTCGCGGCGAACTGTTGGCGACAATACTGGAACCCGCCGGAAGACATGTTGCACACGCCGAAACGCCGTTTCCGCCCAAACCGTTCGGAACGGGATCTTCGCCCGGAACGCCGAGCCATTTTGCCGAAGCTCCGGTTGAAATAATCAAGGTTTCCGCTTTAATAATCTGCGTAATTTCTTCGCTGTCTTCGCTCTCTTTACCGTAGAGCGTGAACGGGCGTTCGGACAAATCAACTTTATCAATCCACGTACTCAAAAATTCCGTGCCGAACCGCTCCGCCTGTCCGCGAAACTGAACCATCAATTCCGGTCCCATAATTCCGTCGGCGAATCCCGGATAATTTTCGACATCGGTCGTAATTGTCAGTTGTCCTCCGGGTTGGGGTCCTTCGATAACGAGCGGTTCGAGCTGCGCCCGCGACGCATAAATCGCGGCAGTCAAACCTGCCGGACCCGAACCTAAAATAACCACTTTACGATGGGTTTCTGTTTGCGACATAAAATTTTAAAAATCTCCCTAAAGTAAAAAAAGAAACAAAAATAAAAAAATGAATAGCATTTTTACTAAGGCTTATAGTATAACTATCAAACAACGACTTAGTCGAATTAGTAGTAAAAAGGTTACAATAATTTATCTTATAAAGTGTCAGATTTATTCCGGCTTTCAAAAATCAAGCACAACAAATATATTTTTAATAAAATTTCGTGTTAAACTGTTTTTATTATTAGACCTAGTATGTCAACCA
>CAYUGW010000228.1:0-6884 GCA_964444245.1 uncultured Blastocatellaceae bacterium
TTCCGCGTCGCCAAATCGCTCGATCTATGGATGCACGCGGCGGATTATCCGGGTTCGCACGTGGTTGTAAAGAATCCGAACCGTCAGGAAATTCCGCCGAAAACTTTATTGGAAGCCGCACAGATCGCCGCCTTTTACTCTCAGGCAAAATCGCAGGGCAAAGTCGCCGTTCATTACACGCAGAAAAAATTCGTCAATAAACCGAAAGGTGCGGTTCCGGGGCTGGTTTCACTTTCGAGTTTTAAGACGATTCTGGTCGAGCCGAAGATTTTTGAGAATTAAAAAAGTTTGGAGCGTGCGCCATTTTTACTGATAATCTCAAAAAAGCCGCCTAATGGCGCACGCTCCAAACTTTTGATAATTATTCATTAACAGTTTTCTCGACCGTTTGTTTCATTTTTTCGATCACCTTTTTGCTGCCGCCGGTAAAGATTCCGGTCATTTTGCCCTCGCGGTTGACCAAAACGCTCTGCGGAATTCCCTGCAAACCGGTGAGTTTGACAAATTGATTGAACATTTTTCCGTCGGCATAACCGAGCGGATAATTGAGTTTCATTTCCTGGGCAAATTCCTGAATCATCTCGACGGTTTCTTCTTCGTCTGTATCTAAACCGATGATTTCAAAATCTTTATCTTTATATTTATCCTGCATTTCGACCAGTGCGGGCATTTCTTCGCGGCACGGTCCGCACCATGTCGCCCAGAGATTTATCAATACGACCTTACCTTTTTTGTCGGTCATCTTAAATGTCGTGCCGTCAAGCATCCTGATCTCGGCGGTAGCGATTGCTTCCGGAAGTGGCGGATATTTTCCGTCATTGGCGGTTTTCGGTTTTTCGCCAGTTGCCGTTTCCGCCGGCTGATTTGCATTTGTCGTATTTTGTTGTGCGCTGCCGTTTTTTTGGCAAGCGGTAAAACTCGATAGAGTAAAAACCAGTGCAATAAATATACTTAAATTTGTAAAAATTCTCTTCATTAATAACCTCTTTTTCATCTTGTATCTTGCAGACGTAAAATTATAAGTGTTGCAATAATTAACATTCCAAACATTATCATCAAAACCAGTTGATTTAAAATCTCGTGCATCCACGGGTGCAGGAAATTTACATAACCGCTCAAATTTTCGGGAATTTTCTTAGCATCCGCGAGTTTCGGCGGATCGTCCAGTTTCGGCGCGGACGGATTATTTCCGCTTCTGAGTTCTCTTTGAAAATCTTCCAGTTTCTTTTCCGTATCCTTTTTATATTCATCCAAATCCTCTTTGGCTTCATTAATTATTTTATCGTTTTCAGTTTCGATAAATTTATAAAGTCCCAGTCCGTTCGTCCCGCCGTTCGGAAACGCGCCTTCTTCTTCCAATGTGTCGAGATTTGAATATCGCTTTAATGTGTCAAAAGACCAGGTGGCGGGCATTGTCAAACCCGCTACTTTATTAATACCCTGAGGCACGCCGATTAATCCACCGAATAAAATTTGCGGAATCAAAATCAAAGGAACGAGGCTCGTTGCCATCTCGGAAGTTTTAACCAGTGCGGAAACCAGAAGCCCGAGCGCGATGCCGACACCTGCGGTCAGAAGCATCACCCAGAATTGCGGAATTCCGCCGAGAAGTCCGGGCATCGGCATCAAACCGATCAGATCAAAGAATTTAAGCGGCACAAAAACCATTAGACATTGAAGTCCGACAATAAATCCGAGAACAAAAAGTTTTGAAAAAAGATACGGCAAAAGACCGAGATTGACCATTCGTTCGCGTTTATAAACGGCGCGTTCGCGGATAATTTCGCGGGCGGCGACCGACGTGCCGAACCAAACCGCGATCAGCGAAATCATAAAATAGACAAAATCCCGCGGCTGATTTTTGCCCATCACGAAAAACGTCAAAAGAGCGATGACCGGAGCTTGGGCAAACAGTATAAAAAGCGTTAATTTATCTCTCAAAAGAACTTGCGCGTAGCGTTTGGAAAGCGTCAGGCATTGCCGGATCGCGCCGAAAATTCCCAGACGATTTTTTTTATGAACGCCTGACGACTGCAATTTCCCGAGTTCTTTCAAAGGTTCATAAACATTATTTCGGTATTGCGGCGTTTTGGTAAATTTTTGTTTCCAATCTTCGGCGACTTGTTCGGTAACTTGCTGGCGGCTGCCGCCGGAGGTTCTTAATCTTTCTTCAATCGGGTCTTCGAGTTTGTCGTAGAGGTCTTTGAAACTCGTCGCGCCGACCTGTTTTAAGGCTTCGTCCGGCGCGCCGTAAAAGACGAGTTTGCCGCGCATTAAAATAACGAGTTTGTCAAAAAGCTTGACGTTTTCCATCGCGTGCGTCGTCAGAATCACGGTTCTGCCCGATTCGGCGATCTGTCGGAAAAGCAGCATAATCTTTTCTTCGGTTGCCGGATCGAGTCCGGAAGTCGGTTCGTCGAGAAAAATCACAGAGGGTTTTGTAATCAGTTCGACGGCAATCGAAACGCGCTTTCTTTGCCCGCCGGAAAGCTGATTGATCGGCACGTCGCGGCGTTCGGTCAAACCGGTTACGTCCAATACTTCATCAATGATCTGGTTGATTTCCTTGGTCGAAACATCGCGCGAAAGCCTTAATTTGGCGACATAATAGAGCGTTCGATAGACGGTTAATTCGCGGTGAATAATGTCGTCCTGCGGCACGTAGCCGATTGATTGTTTGAGCGAATCAAGATGCTGATAAAGGTCTAAATTATTGATTAAAACGCTGCCGCCGGATGCGGGACGCATTCCGTTCATCGCGTCCATCAGGGTTGATTTTCCCGCGCCGGAAGGTCCGAGCAAACCGACAAATTCGTTCGGCTGAATCGAAAGCGAAACATTATCAATCAGGCGAATCATTCCGCCGCCGGCATTGTTTTTTACGTCTTTTGTAATATTGACGGCATCAATCCGCGTTTTCGAGCGCGAATCGAAAACGCCGATATTACTTGCCTGATCGACACGGATAATAAACGAACCGATTTGAACCGAATCTTCCATCCCGATATTCTGGCGCGAAATCCGGTTGCCGTTCAGATAAATTCCGTTGGTCGAATTCAGGTCTTCAACGACGATTCCCGAATTTGTCAGCGAAAGTTTGGCGTGACGATTGGAGATTTGCAATCCGTCGAGCTTGATGTCGCTGTCATCGCCGCGACCGATGAAAAGTTCGTGTTTGTTGCCGAAGGTCAGTGACATCAAAAGCTGCGGTTCGGCGGTTGCCGCTGAAGGTTTCGAGGAAATCTGATCAACTTTGAAAACCATCGTTTTCGATCCCGTTTGCGGCTGAATTTGCTGCAATTCGGCGAGTTGACCGATGGCAATCGAACGCTGTCCGGCAAGACTCGCTCCTTTCGGCGCAAGACGTGAAGGCGATTTGAAACGCAGCAGCGGTCCGCCGAGACCGAGCCGGATTTCATCGTCGTGATAAAGCGGTGTCGGCGTGGAAATTCTCTGTTCATTTACGAGAGTTCCGTTAAAACTGTTGTTGTCGTGAATAACGAATTTGCCGTTTTCCCTGTGAATTTCGGCGTGTTGACGCGAAACCATTATCTTTGAAGATTCAAAAACAATATCGCCGTTCGGATCGCGTCCGAGCCAGATTTTGTCTTTTGTCAGACGATACGGCGCGAGCGAAATTCCCGAATCTATAAATTCGAGCGTCGGAATTTCGGCATTGATCCCGCTTTCTCTTTCGAGTCTCGTCGGGATTTGCGGCTGATTCTGTATATTTGCCGGTGGAGTTTGTCCGAATTCATCCCATTTTTCGCCGGAACTCTGGACGGACTGTGGAGTTTTCGGCGGATAGGAAGTGCCGCCGAAAAATGAATCATCAAAATTTTGCACGGCTTTTGGCGATTCTCCGAACGCAATTACTTTGAGAACCGGACCGTTTGTGCCGAATTGGATTTTGCTGCCGATAGAAATCGTTTGCGGCTGCGTAACTTTCGCGCCGTTGATATATGTTCCGAAAGTCGAATTGGCATCAAATAAAATCCAATTATTTCCCTGCCAGCGCATTTCGGCGTGGATGCGCGAAACCATCGGGAATGTTTCGTTGTCAAACACAATCTGGCAATCTTCGGCATTTCTTCCGATTCTGATAATTTCCTGATTATAAGACTTTTCGGGCATCTGTCGCCCGTTGCGTTCTTCCGCTAAAACGATTTTCATTTTTTCTTTTCGGGTAAATTTGCTGAATGCTGATTTTATTGATTTTAGCCTAATAATGCAAAAACAAAAAGCGTAAGGAAATTACCTCAACGCCTTTTGAAAAATATTAAACTTCCATAAAACATTCTAATAGAGTTCAGGTTCGAAGGTTTTCAAAATCTCCGCCAGATCGTCATTTTCACCTAAATCATTAACGCTTTTCACCTCTTGAGAACGCGAAGTGCCGATCATTGTAATAATAAAACCGCTTTTCATTCCGGGTTTTTGAACCGGAATCCAGAGTCTTCTGCCCCAGGTAATTAAATTTTTATCGGCAGCCACGCCTTGAAATTTCACTTCGTAAACCTGCCAGCGTTCGCTTTGAAATGTCGTTTCGCCTTCGAAAATCACCTGAAAATTGGTAGTAAAAATGCTTCGTAAATCTTTATCGGATTTTTCAACCAAATCCTTAAAAAGTGCTTTGTCCGCCAGAAAAGTCCCCTTGCTGTCATATGGTTCGATTAACAATTGTTTAAGCAAACCTTCCGGCGAAGTCAGGCTGATGTCTAAAAATTTATCGTCCCTCTTGTTTAACTTCCATGTTTTCGGGTAATAAATTGAAAATCCCAAAAATCTGTCGGCAAGTTTTCCTTTATGATTTTTCTTTTCATTCTTGTAATAAATCGTATTCGGCGGTTGTTGAATTGTTCGCGGCGGGGGCGGAACTTCAATTAAGTCGTTATTCGGTTCTGGTTGAAATCCGGTGGTATTTTCATTTACCGGCGCAGTATTTTCATTCGGTGAGGCGATTTCCGTGTTTGTGTTGAAATTCGGCTGGTTCAAATTTTCCGTTTGTGAATTTGCCTGTCCTTCATTGACCGAATTATTTTGATTCGTCAGATAGAAAAATCCTAGCAAGCCCAGACCGAGAATAATTAATCCGATGAGAGGATACAGAAACCATCTCGATTCTTCTTCGCCCGGCGGATCAATCGAGCGTTTTTCCCAAGCCGTGTCCTCTGTTGCTTTTATTTTACTCGTCCCGGCGGCGGCGGCTTTTGATTTCTCCTTAACGCCTGATTCTTTTTCAGTTTCCGCGTTTTCTTCCTTCTGCTCCTCGATTATAACCGATGCAGTCGGGGTTTCCGGCGTTTCTGATTCCGCTTCGCCCGTTAATTCCGCTGATTCTGCCGATTCGGATTCGGCAGGAATTGAAACTTCTTCCAATTCCGCCAAATCCAACTCAATTCTCGGAATCGAATCGGCAAGATTAATTTCCTTACGGCTTTCTACATCGAGTTCGACTCCTGCAGAAACCGGCTCGGAAATCACATTATCTTCGATATCATCCAAATCGAGTTCGATTTTCGGAAGCGATTTGGAAGGCATGGAAATATCATCCAGTTCGTCAATTTCAAGTTCAATGCCGGAATTCAGTTGTACCGGTTCGCTAAAATCAATTTCATAACTCGAATTTGCCCCGGAATCTTCATTAAGACCTAAATCCAAATTAATTTCAGAATCGGAGTTTGAGAAATCGGATTCATTGTTTTCAAGATTTAATTCAAATTCATCCTGCATTTGCGGCGGATCGATAAGCTTAAATGGCACATCATCAGTGATGTCGGGATCAACATTTTTTTCCGTTGAAATCGAACTTTCATTTTCAGCAGCTTCTATTAAATCCTCATTTTCAACCTCGAATGATTCAGACACATCTTTTTGTTCATCCCCGGAAAAATCTATTATGCTCCTTTTTTTTGATTTAATTTTCTCGGGTTCCGCCGAGAAAACCTTGTCGGATTCGGCTTGTTTTTCGGGTATCAAACTCGGATTTATTATTCTGGCAAGCGGCAGTGTTTCAAAAGATTTTTTTTGACCCGATTCCTCCTTTTGTCCGGCAATTTCCTCAACCATCGGCTCTGTTTCTTCGACCGATTTGTCGATCTTTCCGGCTTTAAAAAATTTGCTTTGACTCGGCGGCTGAAAAGCCGAAGACTTGGATTTATTCTTGACCGATTCGGTTTGAGATAAAATCGAACCTTCTTTTTTCGGTGAAGATTTACTTAAAATGCTCGAAAACACGCCTTTTGACGCTTGACCGGATTTTTCGGAAGTTGCGTAAGGCAACAGCCTCGCGCCTTCATTCGTGCAAAATCTTTGCGTTCCGTCTTCGTAAGTTGCCTGACATTTGGGACAATAAAGCATCTGTTTATTTAATTCGCTCCGCTATTTAATTTGAGATTATCTTTCTAAACTTTATTTACTGGTTTATTATTAGTGAAAAAGTTAATTGCTGTAAAAAACTTTTTCACTTTTTCACACTTTCACTTTTAAACTTTCTCTGAAACTGACAAATCAAATGTCCTGTAACATCAATTCGCCTGCGCTTTGTTTAGTTTTCCGACTAAATCCGCTCTTTTTTCATCGAGCGCAACGGCTTTTTGATAAACTCTTGCCGCATCCTGTTTTTTTCCGGCTTCCATAAACCCGTCACCGACCGCTTCGAAATCAAGAGCCAGACGCTTTTGTTCATTCGGCGAAACAACCTTGAGAGCTTCTTCCAGATAATTTTCCGCCCGCTCGAATTGTCCGCGACGCAGGAAAAGCGAACCTAAAAGCGTGTAGGAAACAAAACTTTTCGGGCTGACTTCAGCACTTTTTTTCAAAACCGTTTCGGCTTCATCGAAACTTCCGCGGGTTGTCAAGGCGCGTCCGAGCAAGTAGAGCGC
>CAYUGW010000229.1:0-6857 GCA_964444245.1 uncultured Blastocatellaceae bacterium
AAAAAGCGTTTTCTGGAATTTGCCGACAAACTCAATTACATCCGCGAAGCCGTCAGGACGGAGTTTCTGTTTGAAAAAGATCAACGCAAGAGCGGAATCGGAAGTTATCAAATTTAACGAAGGAGAAAAAAAATGAACGAATCACACAACAGAGGCGAACACGCGCATTCGCAGAATTTGCAGGTTTGGTATTGCGATCATTGCCGAAGCGTCCATTTTAAGACCGCCAATGTGATGCTCAATTTTTCAAAAAACGAGTTTGCCGAGCTGACGCGGACGATGCTCGAAATTTACAGCAGCGAGATCGGCGCATCGGAATTTCATAATTTGCTCGGTTCATTAAACACGGAAGACGAAATACTTTTGAGCGAAACGGTTTCATAAATATAAATCGGGAGTAAATTATGCCGCTCGACGCAAGAGATTTTAAGCCTGAGAAAGAATTCGACTCTTTCAATCAAAAAAGAATTTACCTGTGCGAAACGGGAGATGGGAGAATCGAAACCGCAAATTTCCGCCGCGATTTTGCACCCGAAGAATTTATCGATTTTTTAAGAGAAATAATTTATAAGGAAAAAGTCTGAATTGCCGAACTGAACTTCGGGCTTTGGGCGTGCGGTTTTAAATAAAATTTTTTGCACTTTGTCTAAGAAAAGAAAGGCTTTAGAATTTTAAGTTATATGAATACGAATAATTTTTTGAAAACTTTAATAATATTTTGTTGTCTGGCGTTTTTAATCGGTTGCGGAACAAATCCGACCGATCAGTCGGCGGACGGTACAAACTCAAATCTTCAAACGGCGCAAAAACTCGTCGTTGCGCTCAAACCGGACAAAAATCCCGATCAGATGATCGAGGAACGCGAAACTTTGCAGAAATTTCTGAGCGAGAAACTTTCGCGTCCGGTCGAAGTCATCATTCCGCTTTCGGCGGCTGTGATTAACGAAGGTTTCGCCAACGGCACGATTGATCTGGGTTACTTAAGCGCGACGGATTTAATCAACGCCAAAGCCGCGGAATTATTGCTCGTCGGCGAGATCAACGGAAAAACGACATATAAAAGCTACTGGCTCGCGCTGAAGGAAAAACCGTATCAATCGGTCGAAGATTTGCGCGGAAAACCGATAGCATTTTCAAGCAAAACAAGCACTTCCGGTTTTGTCATTCCGCTCTGGGATCTGCGCCGCAAAAATCTCGTTTCCGACAAAAACGATCCGGAAGAATTTTTCGGCAAAGGCAATGTTTTCTACGGAACGGGTTATGTTTCGGCGGCGGAAAGAGTCTTGATCGGCGATGCGGAAGCGGCGGCGGTGAGCTATTACGTTTTGGACGAAGACAAGCATTTATCGGCAGAGCAGCGCGGAAAACTGAAAAAAGTCGCCGAACAGGGCGATGTTCCGACGCATATCATCGCCGTTCGCAGTTCGCTTTCGGATGCGGAGAAAGCAAACTTGAAACGGGCGATTTTAACATTAAACGATAGCGGCAATGAAAATTTGCGCGACAAACTTTTCACGTCGAAACTCGTCGAAACCGATCAGGAAAAACATCTCGCGCCGATGCGCGAAGCATTAACGGTCGTGCCGAAATAAATTTAATAAACCACAGATAAACACTGATTTACACAGATAAAATTTTTACAAAAAATCCACAAAATCCGTATTTATCTGTGTTCATCTGTGGTTAATAAATATTTGTAAAAAATCTGGAAACACAAATAAACACAAATTTTGCCGTCGAAATCCGTTCGCTTTCCTTGAAACGCGGCGAGAAATTGCTGTTTGAAAAAATGAACTGGGAATTGCCGCGCGGGAAATTTCTTGCCGTAACGGGCGCGAGCGGCGCGGGAAAATCGAGTTTTCTGGCGTGTCTCGGCGGAATTATCGCGCCGACGATGGGAACTTTCAAGCTTTCCGCAGCCGATGAAAAATCAATCGGTTTCATTTTTCAGAGTTTTCGTCTGACGGCGAATCTGAGCGTCTTGACCAATGTTTTATGCGGACGGCTCGGCGCGTATAACTGGTGGCAGACGCTTTTTTCATTTCCCGAAAGCGAGCGGCAAAAAGCGTTTGCGATTCTTGGCGAACTCGGTTTGGAAAAGCTCTTACACCGGCAGGTGCGGCAGATTTCCGGCGGCGAACAGCAGCGCACGGCGGTCGCCCGCGTTCTTTTGCAAAATCCCGAAATTATCTTAGCGGACGAGCCGACATCGAATCTCGACGCTCGATTGGCAAAGCGCGTTTTGTCAATTTTGCGGCGCAAATGCGAGCGGGAAAACCGCACGGTCATCGCCGTTTTGCACGACACGCGGATGGTCGCGGATTTTGCCGATTACGAACTGAAGATCGGCGCGGAATACGAAAACGGCTGGATTTTTCAAACGCTCAAATAAAGATTTGCAGGAAGATTCAAAAATCCCGAAACTCCCTTTGCGCGAACGATTTACGGCGTTCGGCGCGACGCTTGTGCTGTTTTTGATTTTAGTTGTGATTTCGCTTCCGGCACTCGAAGGCGCGGGGCGCGATCTGGATTATCCGGCAAATTTCCGGCGGTTTGCCGCGCAGTTTTTTCCGCCTGATTTTTCGGTTACGCCGCAGATTCTCGGCGCGCTCGGCGAAACGGTGCAGATTGCGGTGATGGCGACCGCTTTTGCAGTGATTCTGGCTTTGCCCCTGGCGATTGCCGGAGCGCAGAATATCGCGCCGCGCTGGTTGAATTTGACGACGCGAATGTTCCTGAACGCGGTCAGAACTCTGCCGAGCTTGATCTGGGCATTGCTCGCGGTCGCGGTCGTCGGCGCGAATTCGCTGGCGGGCGTAATCGGTTTAACATTTTACAGTCTCGGTTATCTGGGAAAATTTTTCAGCGACGCATTTGAATCGGTTGATACGAAGATCGCCGACGGTTTGCGGCAGACCGGCGCGAGCCGCGTGCAGGCGTTTCAATACGGGCTTTTGCCGCAGGTCAAACCGATAATTTTGAGCCACGCCTTGTGGATGCTTGAATACAATATTCGTTCGGCGGCGATCATCGGCTATGTCGGCGCGGGCGGAATCGGGCTGCTCCTCCATACATATCAGGAATTCGGGCAGTGGGAAAAATTCTCGACCGTTCTGATTTTTATACTCGCGCTCGTTACTATGCTTGATTTTTTCGGCGAATGGCTGCGCGGCAGATTGACGAAAAACGATTGATTTTTTTTAGGTTTTAATAAATGAATTCAGCAAATATAAAGAAAATTTTCGGTGTATTTTTTTTGATTTTCGGTTTGTTTTTATTGACGAACTGTAATTCGCCGTCAACAATAAATTCCGAAAATAAGACAAAAAGAATTATTTCGGTCGGCGGCGCGGTAACGGAAACGATCTACGCGCTCGGAGCGGAAAATCTGCTCGTCGGCACGGATACATCGAGCGTATATCCTTTGGAAGCGGCGAAACTGCCGCAGGTCGGGTATCAGCGGCTGCTTTCGGCGGAAGGCGTTCTGTCGCTCAAACCCGATCTGGTTTTAGCCGTTCCGGAAGCCGGACCGCCCGCAGTTTTATCTCAGATCGAATCAGCCGGAGTGAAATTAGTCAAAGTCAATGGCGAAAACACAGTCGAAGGCGCGAAATCGAAAATCAGGGAAATTGCCGAAGCATTGAATTTTCAGGAAAAAGGCGAAGATTTAATTAAAAAGCTCGAGACGGATTTGGAAAAATCCAAACAATGCACGGCAAATCTGCGGGCGAAACCGCGAGTTTTATTTATTTATTCGCGCGGTTCGGGTGCGCCGCAGGTCGGCGGAACGAAAAACGCGACAGACGAAATGATCAGACTGGCGGGCGGCGAAAATGCTGTCAAAGATTTTGAAGGATTTAAACCTTTAACGCCGGAAGCTCTGGTGGCGATTCAGCCCGATGTTATTTTGCTGCCATCGCGCGGTTTGGATAGTCTCGGCAGAATCGAAGCGGTTTTGAAACTGCCCGGAATTGCCGATACTCCGGCGGGAAAAAATCGGCGCATCATTGATGTTGACGATCTTCTGCTTTTGAGTTTCAGTCCGCGAGTCGGCGAAGGGATTTTTGAGTTATGCGGGAAATTGCAATAATCGGAAACGAAAAAAACAAGGAATTCGCAGGCGATAAAGTTAAAACAAACTTAATCGAAAATCTGCGGGGTCGGTTTGCTTCGACAAATAAAATTGCCTTTATAATTTTAACGGCGATTTTTTTCGGCGTAACGGCGATTGCCGTCGGCGACGGCGCGGTTTCGATTTCGCCGCTTCAGATAATTGCGATATTTTTGAGCAAAATCGGGATAAATATCGGAATTCCGTTTGAAGCGCAGCAGGAATCCGTGCTTTGGGCGATTCGTCTGCCGCGCGTTCTGCTCGGCGTTCTGGTCGGCGCGAGTCTGGCAGTTTCGGGAACTCTTCTTCAGGGGCTTTTTAGAAATCCGCTGGCAGAACCGAGTCTTTTGGGAATTTCGAGCGGCGCGGCGTTTTTTGCGGTTGCGGCAATCGTCTTAGGCGAAAAAATCGCTTTCGGATTTTTCTCCGAATACAAACTTTTCGCCTTGCCGGTCGCGGCATTTATCGGCGGAATCTGCACGATTTTTCTGGTTTACCGAATCGGCAGAGGAAAGGGAAATATCGACACGGCGACGATTCTGCTTGCCGGAATCGCCGTCAATGCGCTTGCCGGCGCGGGAATCGGCTTTTTTACATTTATCGCCGATGACGCGCAGCTGAGAAATATAACTTTCTGGAGTCTTGGAAGCCTGGCAAGCGCGAGCTGGAAAAGTCTGGCGGTGATCGCGCCTTTGATTATTTTGCCGCTTTTCTGGCTCAAAAGTCTTTCCAGAAAAATGAACGCGCTGCTTTTGGGCGATGCCGAAGCGGCGCATCTCGGCATAAATGTCGAAAAATTAAAGCGTAAAATTATTTTAATCGTCGCTTTGACGGTCGGAGCGAGCGTTTCTGTAACGGGAATTATCGGTTTTGTCGGCTTGGTCGTGCCGCATCTTCTGCGCCTGACAACGGGAGCGGATCATCGAAGGTTGTTGCCCGCATCGGCAATACTCGGCGCGGCACTACTGATCGGTGCGGATTATTTATCGAGAACGATCGTTGCTCCGGCGGAATTGCCGATCGGCGTAATTACCGCCGCCATCGGTGCGCCGTTTTTTCTCTGGCTTTTATTGAGGAAAAAAAATGAGTATTAAAGCGGAAAATGTTAAGGTTGAGATCGGCGGAAAAAAACTGCTCGAAGATGTTTCGTTTGAAGCGAAAGCGGGCGAAGTCATCGCCGTTTTAGGAGCGAACGGGGCGGGAAAATCAACTTTGCTCAAAGTTTTAACCGGAGAAATAAAGCCGCAAAAAGGCGAAATAAGTTTCGGCAATAAAAATTTGAACGATTGGGATTTTAATGAACTGGCAAAGATTCGCGGGGTTTTGCCGCAGAGTTTCGCGCTTAATTTTCCGTTTAAAGTGAGCGAAGTTACACTCCTCGGCAGAACGCCGCATATCAGATTCAACGAATCGAAACGCGATTATGAAATCGCGCTGGCGGCTTTGGAAACGGTCGAAGCCGATGAGTTTGCCGACAGATTTTACCCGACTCTTTCGGGCGGCGAACGCCAGCGCGTGCAGCTTGCGAGAGTTTTAGCACAGATTTGGGAAAAACCGTTAAACGGTCTGCGTTATCTTTTGCTCGATGAACCAACGGCGAGCCTCGATCTCGCGCATCAGCATCTGACTCTGCAAACGGCGCGTGATTTTGCCGATAAAGAAACGGTCGTTATTTCGGTTTTGCACGATCTGAATCTGGCGGCGCAATATGCGGATAAAATTTTGATTTTGCAAAAGGGCAGGAAAATGGCTTTTGATAAACCGCAAAATATTTTAACTTCGAGCTTGATCGGCGAAGTTTTCGGCATCGAAGTTTATATCACGAAACACGCGAAATATATAGACGTTCCGCTGATCGTGCCGATCGGAAAATATAAACAAAAGGAAAAAGTTTTAAGCGCGAAAGTTTAATAAAATAGAAAAAAGAGGAAATAATTATGACACCGGCAACAGAAAAACAAACGGATTTAAAATTACTTTGGGAAAAATTTCGGGAAGGAAACCCGAAGGTTCGCATCAGGGATGCGGCGGAAAAATTAGGCGTGAGCGAAGGCGAATTGCTGGCGACGGGAATCGGCGAAAATGTCGTTCGTTTAAAAAATAATTTCAAGGAACTTCTACACGAACTTCACACGCTCGGTTATGTGATGGCTTTGACCAGAAACAACGAGATCGTTCACGAACGCAAAGGCGTTTATGAAAATGCCGATACGGATTTGCCGCATAAAATGGCTTTGTTCGTTAATCCCGACATCGATCTGCGGATATTTTTGAGCTGTTGGCATCACGCTTTTGCCGCAACGGTCGAAAATCCGCGCGGAGGAACTCTGCGCAGTATTCAGATTTTCGATCTGGACGGTACGGCGATTCACAAAATTTATCTGACCGACAAAAGCGATCTTTCGGCTTACGAAAAATTGGTCGAAAAATTTAAAAGCGAAGATCAAACTCAGATTTTGGAAGTTTTGCCGAAACCGGAAAAAACGGCGGAAAAACCTGATTCCGAAATTGACATCGAAGGATTTCAAAAAGCCTGGGCGCAGTTAAAAGACACACACGATTTCTTTCCGCTGCTGCGTAAATTCGGCGCGGCGCGTGAGCAAGCCCTGCGAATTGCGAGCGCGGAAATGGTAAAAAAGGTTGCGGCGGACAGCTTTAAATTCGTTCTCGAGCAGGCAAAAGAGAGAAAACTGCCGATTATGGTTTTTGTCGGCAACGACGGAATTATCCAGATTCACACGGGCGA
>CAYUGW010000230.1:0-2577 GCA_964444245.1 uncultured Blastocatellaceae bacterium
CTGCAAAATTATTCGTGGCTCGGAAATGTGCGCGAACTTCGCAACACGATCGAGCGCGTCGTGATTATGCACGAAAAACAAAAGGTTAAAGCCGAAGACCTGCCGGAATTCAATCCGAAGGATGAACCGCCCGCTTCGACCTTTCGCTTTCCGTCATTCAAAGAAGCGACCGACGCGTATCAGCGCGAATTCATCCTGCACAAACTCGCCGAATTCGACGGCAATGTCGCCAAAGCCGCCGAATCAATGGGCGTTGACCGCAGTCATCTCTATCGCCGAATGAAAAATCTCGGAATTCAGGCAAAATAGCAGAGATTTATTTCTGTAAAAAAAAGACTTCGCTCTTGAATTAAGCGAAGCCTTTTTTCTATTTCGGGTTTAATTTAGGGAATAAAAGCCGATGGAACGGGTTGATCGCCCGTCGCTCCGAACGTGGCTGCCGCAAATCCCGAGGTTGACTGCAATAGATACCAAGTCGAGTTTGACGGACGGAAAACCGCCGCATCCGCCACGCCGTCGCCGTCGTAATCTCCCGGCGTTGGTATATCTCCTGTCGCTCCGAACGGCAATGAATAAAACGATGCGTCTTCCGAACGCAAAATAAACCATTCACCCGTGAGAGGTCTAAAAAATGCGACATCCGCTCGCCCGTCGCCGGTGTAATCCGCCGGAACCGCTTTGTCGGATGACGTGCCGAAATTATAAACAACCGTCGTTTGCGATTGTGAGCGACCTATCCACCATTCGCCGCTTGACGGGCGATAAATTGCCAGATCAGCCTTGCCGTCGCCGTCATAATCGGCGATTGCCGGAATATCTCCGTTGGCACCGAAGGTCGTAATGGTCGCACCGCCGTCGGAATTCAGTATAAACCAGGTTGCCGTTGAAGGACGAAAAACGGCTGGATTATCAAAGCCGTCGCCGTCAAAATCAGCCGCCAGCGGAATATCACCTGTCGTTCCGAACGGGAATGAATAAAATGAATTGTCTTCCGATCTTAAAACAAACCACTCTCCGCTTGAAGGACGGAAAATAGCAAGATCGGTTTTGCCGTCGCCCGTATAATCAGCCGGAACGATTTTGTCTGAAGACGCGCCGAAT
This sequence comes from uncultured Blastocatellaceae bacterium, assembly GCA_964444245.1. Lineage (GTDB taxonomy): Bacteria > Acidobacteriota > Blastocatellia > Pyrinomonadales > Pyrinomonadaceae > JAHCHG01. The sequence continues at coordinate 1,102 of CAYUGW010000230.1, forward strand.
TGAAAGGCTCGGTTTCCGCCGTCGCTTGAGCGCAGATACCACCATTCGCCGGCTGTGGGGCGGAAAATTGAAATATCCGTGCGGGAATCGCCGTCAAAATCAAATATCGGATTTTCGGTTAAACCGATCGTAAAGGTATGTTCGTAGGTTTCTGATTGATAGACTGCTCTGAATTTCCAAATGCCGATTTGAGGCATTGGCGGAAGTGTTAATGTCCAAAACCAATACGAAACAATATAAGTACTCGGGCTGGTATGATTCCAGCTCGTTGCCACCGTACCGTCAGGTTGAATAAGAGATAATTGGGTAAGATGACCGGCAACCTGATCGCGAAAATAACTTGCAACAATCAATTGTTCGCCCGGCTGAAACGCATTTTTTTCGTTTTCGATTTCTGGGTTCGGACAAGTGGAAAATGGATTCGGCGGGGCGGAATGCGTCATTAATTTGTTGATTTTCGAATCGCGGTAGGGCAGTTGATTCTGCCAGTAGCTTTCGGTGTTCATCGAATTACAAGGACCCTGATACGGATCGCGTAATTGATTGCCCGGAGCATATATTTCAAGATGCAGATGCGGTCCGGTTGAATTTCCCGAACTGCCGACGATGCCCAGAAATTCGCCTTGCACAACGGTTGCGCCGACGGGTTTGGCGGTCAGGGAATCTTTTTTCATATGCCCGTACCAGGAAATCGTTCCGTCGGGATGTAGCAAATAAACAGCATTCCAATTGCCGCTGCCAAAACTGCAGTTGCGGTCAAAATTTCCATCGGATTTGAAAACTATTGTTCCGTCAGCCGCAGCAACAATGGCTACTTCATCTCTATCCATCTTGTTCCAACTAAACGGATAGTTAAAAATATCAACGCCTGTGTGATTATAGCCGTTCATCGTATCGTAAGTTCTCATTCCGCAATTATAATCGAGCAATTGATCCGGAAAGGATGGATTATGGTCAACAAAATTTGAAATTCCGTGAATGCCGTAATCATTTACAGCCCCCGCATTGCCGCGCACCGGAAAAATAAAAGCCGGCGGCATAAACATCGGTGATGAGTTCGGAAGTTTTCCCTGCGCCTTCAGATTTTCGACGCTTTCCTCGATTTGCGCCTGTATCTCGGCGCGTTTATCATCCGTCAGACAGACACTCCGGGGAAATTTAAACTCGCCGCCAAAGGCTTTTGATACTTCGATCTGAGCCTGTACGGGCAAAACAACTCCGCCCAAAAATAATAAACATCCAAAAATTCCAAAACCGGTCAGCGCGGTTTCTTTTAAAAAACTCATCTTTTTCTCTTTCATAATGCTCAAACTCCTTTAAAAATAATTTTGTTTTTTATACGGGTTAACACGGCTTTTTTTTGACAAGACAGTCAAAGGCTTGAAAATTTGCGTAAAAAAGGCTTGGTTTCAATAACCAAGCCTTTTTTACGCTTCGCTTCCAAGCCGTAATGGTCGCGCTGAAGGCGAAGCTCCA
>CAYUGW010000230.1:2677-6841 GCA_964444245.1 uncultured Blastocatellaceae bacterium
GAAATAGTTGAAATTAAAATTAAAGATCAGGTAATTACACTTGATAATTCTTTTATTTATGAAGATGACTGGTTGAAATATTTAACCATAAGATTAAAAAATATCTCTGGCAAACCTATCTCATATATTAGTATTATCTTTCATCAACCTCAAACAGTATATAACGGCGGAAGATCATCCATAGGATTTATGATGAAATTTGGTAAACAGCTCTGGGAATCTACTTCTAATGAGATAAAATCAATTCAGCCGAATGAAGAGATCGAGTTATCGAGAAATGAAAAAGTTATTTGCTGGATTCATCATATATGATTCAACAAACCGGAGTTTCAAATATAAATACCGTTTATATTGGTATGACGCACGTTGAGTTTGAAGACGAGTCAACAGGCTGGGGTTACCGATTACTGCCTGTTGCTCAATAGAAATAATTTCAATGTTAGATTCAAAAATGCTTCGCTCAAATTTGAACGAAGCATTTTTATTTTTCGAGATTTTTAATCGGTCAAAACTTTGAGTTTCGTATTTATCTGCTCTTCGATGGATTTGCCGTTTTCTTTTTCAGCCAGATTTTTGTAGAAATTATAGGTTTCTTCGTCAAGATGCAGAACGACCGTTTTGTTATCGCGCTTAAGAATTTTGTCGGGATTGCGACGGCGAAAAGTATGTCTGCCGGGCTTGAAAAGAGTTTCTTCATCAAAACCTTTCGATTTAGCCTGTTCATATTGCCCTTCGCTGACATCGAGATGCCATTCCTTTTTATTAGACGAAATCTTCGCTTCGTTGTCTTTCGTAGAGTTCTCGTTCATATTTTTCTGCCTTTCTCGCGGAAATAATACGGAAGCTATCACCGCGCATTGTATAAGCGACAACCAAAATCGTATCGCCCGCCATTGCCAACATCTTAAATCTCGATTCTTCCGCAGTCGAATGTTCGTCGTCAAATTCTTCAATCGCGTATAAATCTTCAAAGGCAAGTTCGGCATCATTAAAACTTATGCCGCGCTTCTTCAAATTATTCTCCGACTTTTCGATATTCCACTCAAATATCAAACTGTTTTGCCCTCAATCTGAAAATTATATCACGCTATTTTATTCTTTTTCCTCCAAATAAAAAAGGTTTCACTCAAATTTGAGTAAAGTCTTTTTATTTCCAAATCACATTTCTTCTCATCACAAGCTCTTTATATTTTTCATTGAACAATTTTTCAAAAGAATCTGGATTTGAAATGATTTGTTCAATATCTTTCTTGCCAAATAGTAAAATTAGTTTCTGATTTGTAAAATCTTTGACACATTCTACAGAGCCTTTTGAAAACCCAGACATAGACATCAGGATTCCATTCGTTCCGGCTCTTCTGCTTAATTTGCCAAATAATTTATCTATTACTTCTGCCTCACTTGGGTCTTTCTCCCATTTACATTCAATTAAATAATATTCACGGTTTTTGTTAATTACAACATCAATTTGTTCATAAGAAGTTTGGACATTTGGTTCTTGTTCCCAACCTACAAACTCCGAAACCTCTGCAATGAGAGTTTCTAATCTTTTGCCCCTTTGTTGCGGAGTCATTTGATTTAATTCAGAAAGCTCTCTAAATTCATCTTGGAAATATTTTTGCTTTTGCCAAATTTGAAATTGTTTAATTCCACTAGGTTTAATGTGGAATGTATTTGTTGAATCAAAATAAATCAACTCTCGATCTTTAAGAAAGTCAGCGTTACAATTCAATTCGTTTGAATTGAAATTTTTAATATCATTAATATGCACTGATTCATCATAATGATGCGTTTCATACATGTTAAATCCAAGTTCAAGAATTTTATATCTAATTTCACCGTTCCGCTGAATTCTTTCAGCAGAAATAATTTCTCTTTTTTCCGCTTCAATAATACCAAATGGCGTTATCTCACCATAAGGAGAAGACTTTAACCCTTTGATAAAACCTTTGTCCTCAAGTTCATCTCCAATTCTTTCAATGAGATTTTTATCAATATTAATTAATTCTCTAAATATTGAATGAATTGTGCATCTAGCTCCTCTTTCCCAACAATTATAGAAGTATTTTAATATTTCAGTTTCAATCTCAGTTTTGTTCATAATTTATACTATGAAATAAAAAGGATTCGCTCAAATTTGAACGAACCCTTTTTTGTTTGTAAAAGTTCGGTTATTTTAAATAGTTAAAAAATTTACTTTAACAGTCGGGGCGTTTTTGGCGACTTGATTGATAAAACCTTTGTCGAATGTCACGATTTCGGTGTCGTAAGTGTTGGCGAGTTCTTCGGCAAGCGCGATGTAAAGCCCGTCCGATGAACGGCTGCATCCGTAACCATCGCGGATTTCAACGGCGCGTTTCAGCAAAGCCGCTTCGCCGTTCGGCGAAAGCACGATGCCTTTCAGATAATCGGAAAAAACGTCAATCGCTTCGTCGTATTCGATCTGAGTCAATACTCCGCCCGCAAGTTTTTGGCATAGTACGAAAATTACTTCAGCAATCAAAACATTCGGCGCGAAAAATTCAAAACCGCGATTTGTATAATCTTCAAACGCGGTTTCGGCAGTATTGATTTTGTCGGCTTCCATTGCACAGAGTGCGATCAAAATATTTGCATCTGCAACAACGGCAAAAGGTTTACTCATTTATTTCACCGCCGAACATTCCGCCCTCACGAGCGGCGCGAAGCATTTCCTGCGTTTTTGAGCCGTCCGTATAACGCATATCTTTCTGCTTTTCTTTAACTTTCTTCATAATCTCGCGCATCTTTTGATTCGGCTGTGGTTTTTGTTCTTCAAGAACCGTCACGCGCAAACGCCGTCCGCCAAACTCTTTCGCATGTTTGGCAATTTCTTCCCAAGTGCCTTCTAAAACTGTCATTGCCATATTTTTATTTTCTCCTGACAAGAGTTAATTATAACTCAAAATCCGATTGCGTTGAAAATATCTTCAGCAAGCTTTGCAAAAAAAAGGCTTCGCTCAAATTTGAACGAAGCCTTTTTATTTGTGGAAAAATCCAAAATCGGAAATCTAAAATCGGAAATCTAAAATCCGCGCATCGGACTACATTCCCATTCCCATGCCGCCCATGCCGCCGCCGGGCATTCCGCCGCCCATGCCGCCGTCGCCTTCTTCCTGAACGTCGGCGATCATCGCTTCGGTCGTCAGCATCAAACCGGCGATCGAAGCCGCATTTTGCAGGGCATAACGCGTAACTTTCGCGGGGTCAATGACTCCGGCTGCGACGAGGTCTTCGAATTTTTCGGTCGCCGCGTTGAAACCGTAAGAAGCGGATTCGTTGCTGCGAACGTTTTCGACGATGACCGCGCCTTCGCGTCCGGCGTTATTGGCGATCTGGCGAAGCGGTTCTTCGAGAGCGCGCCGAACAATGGAAACACCGATCAATTCGTCGGAATCGGCACTTTCGGTATCGAAGTTTTCGAGTGCCTTCGAAGCGCGAACCAGTGCGACTCCGCCGCCGGCAACGATTCCTTCTTCGACCGCTGCGCGTGTCGCGTGCATCGCATCTTCAACGCGTGCTTTCTTTTCCTTCATTTCGGTTTCGGTTGCCGCGCCGACTTTGATAACTGCCACGCCGCCGACGAGTTTTGCCAGGCGTTCCTGCAATTTTTCGCGGTCGTAGTCCGAAGACGTATCTTCGATCTGCGTTTTGATCAATTTAACGCGTCCGGCAATGTCTTCGCCTGCGCCCGCGCCGTCAACAACTGTCGTGTTGTCTTTGTCAATCGTGATTTTTGCGGCTTGTCCGAGGTCTTCAATGGTGATCGCTTCGAGCTTGATGCCGAGATCGTCGCTGATGACTTTTCCGCCCGTCATAACCGCAATATCTTCGAGCATCGCTTTGCGGCGGTCGCCGAATCCCGGTGCTTTAACGGCAGCGACATTCAAAGTTCCGCGCAATTTGTTGACAACGAGTGTCGCCAGGGCTTCGCCTTCGACATCTTCAGCGATAATCAAGAGCGGTTTGCCGAGCTTGGCAACCTGTTCGAGAATCGGCAGAAGATCCTTCATCGAGGAAACCTTCTTTTCATTGATTAAAATAAACGGATTTTCCAAAACCGCTTCCATTCTTTCCGGGTCGGTTACGAAATACGGCGAAAGATAGCCGCGGTCAAACTGCATACCTTCGACGACTTCCAGCGTC
>CAYUGW010000231.1:0-6825 GCA_964444245.1 uncultured Blastocatellaceae bacterium
AAGGATGAACCGGGCGGCGATGCGGCGACAGAGAAGACACAATCGCTCACCGGGAAGAAACCGATATTACTTCGGACATTCAGGAAATTTCCACCCAGGAATTAAGTTACTAACCACCCGCCGAATATCCTGCCATTAAACCTCTACCCGCTTGAAATCAGGCGGGTAGAGGTTTCCTAAACACGCCCTCAAACTTTACCTTGAAAGGGATTTTCACAGTCTGCCAAAGGGTGCTTTAACAAATTTTAGGTGAATGGCAAATGCCGCCTACAAAAAAACGCATTTGCTCCGACCGACAGGTTGGTTATAGAGGTAAAAAATGGCAGAAAACTTAAATTTGAATATCAATCAACTACAACAATTTGCGCCCCACAGCCCGATCTTGGCTTTTCGCCCTGTAGATTCAGGTTCACCACAACAGGATTGGTGCAAGCATCTCGCAAAACATCCGCTGCGGCGGCGGGAACTTGAAGAGTTCGCCGTGCTTGGTGAAACCGTTCTCAGAATTGCGGACGGATGTGAGCCTGCGCCGCTCGATAAAGTCAAAATTCTTTCGCCTGAATATGCAGTCAAAACGCTCTCAGACGAAATAGACGCAAAAGAGTTTATCCGCAGCGTGAAAGCGATTTGCAGTCCCGATGCTTCTTCTTACGAACTCGAACAAATTGCCGCTTTCTACTACGCGGAAATCCGCCGTCGCGGAATTGCGGAAGTGCTAAAAGAGATGGGGCTTTTGGGAATGCAGATGGAGGCTGTTACAGCGACGATCGAGAGCCGCGAAATCTTTTCAAGCGAAACCGAAATTCCTGAACAAAAACTTTCCGTCGCCGATCAGAGAAGAGTTCGCATTGCACAGAAAAACAGAACGCCGCTTCCTGCCGCGACACCGAATTTTGATGAAGAATTAGCGTTCATAAAATCGCGTGTCAGAGATTCCAAAGCAACCCGTTTGGTGACGGATGAATTCGCGCAATTTTATCTTTCGGACGAAGGCAAATCACTCGAAGAACTCGACGCGGATTTCGCGTCGTATGAAAAACTCGAGCAATTCGACGAAAACGGCGTTTTAGGCTTTTCGATGTCCGGCGGTCAACACGCCGTCGTTGCTCTTGAATTCGATGCAGAGGTTGACGCTTCATACTTACCGGTTCACGCGGCATCACTGGCAAAAGAAATAAATCTAATCTTTGTCGGTCACCTGATCGGCGGTAAATCGGCTCAAAAAGCTCGTCATTTCACGCTTGCCGGACGCATCTTGCAGCAGGAATTGAAACAGATGAAAAAAGGCGCCTCCATACTATTTTCTACGCCGATCGAGGCGATTGATAAATTCTCAGAACTTCCCTTCTCGGACGAGGAGTTCAGCGACTGGCTGGCAGCAAAACTCGATGAGCTTTACCCGCATCGCACGCTCCGAAGCATTCGTCGTCTGATCACGAATAAAGCCGGGATCGTGGTTGAATATCTATCGACGCAGGAAGTCAATCCCGATTTCGAGGAGATGCAGTATGTCGCACGGGTTTGTCAGATTTTATGGTCGAATTTGAAGGCGGATTTTCACTTGCGCAGTCTGCGGCGCGAGGCGTATCAAAATCTTCATCTCGCTATTCGCAAAACCACCGACACCGCCGAACTCGCACAGATTAAAAAACGAGCCTACAATGAATTCAAATCGCGAGGAAAGATCACACTCAAAGAGTTCACGGCTCTCAACACGGCGGCAAAATCTCAAGAAGTCAGACTTTCCGGCATTCAATCGGTAACGACCAAACGAGTGCTGAACGACATACAAACGGCATCGGTAAATCGCCTTCGTTATCTCAAGTATTTCCTCTACAACGACGAACAGGTTCAGGTCCTGACCCGTCAGGAAAAACAGCGTTTGTGGGACGCGGTTCGCCTTCGCGAAACAGCATTCCAAACTGCCCATGTGAACGGCGCAAAGACAGCGACAAAAACGGTTCAGCCTTCGCTTTTCCGGCAGCCGAACACCCAAAAACAAGTCGTGCGCGTTACGCCGCGAACCGTTTAATTCAACCGCGAAAAAGACCTAAAAAAGAGCGGCAAGCAGGATCAGTGAAAAGCGAAAGTAGAAAATCGCTTTTCACCCTGTGCTTCGCCGGAAAAAAAAAGCGGTGAGCAAATTTTTGAGCCAATCGGAAAACTTGGCAAAACAAATAAACAGGCAGAAACATAAAAAAATTGTTTCTGCTCTATACAAAATAATAAAAAAATTAGGAGATAAAAAAACTATGTCAACACAAGTAACAATTCTTGGAAACACCGGACGCGATGTCGAATTGCGCTATAATCAGGACGGCATTGCGATTGCAAATTTTTCCGTCGCGTCGAACACCGTTCGCAATACACCCGAAGGTCGGAAGAAAAAGACCGATTGGTATAATGTTTCAGCCTTCGGCAGACAAGCCGAAACTCTGGCGACTTATTTAAATAAAGGCAGCCAGATCCTCGTGCGCGGCAAGCTTTCTTTGAGTGCCTGGCAAACCCGGGACGGCGAACCGCGCGTCAATGCCGATGTTCTTTTGCAGGACTTTGAATTTGCCGGAGCAAATCCCGCCAAAGCCCCCTTTGATTCGGTTGAAGAAACCGATCACGAGCCGGAAACCGGAAATGCGATCGCTGCAAATGAACCGGAAGAAGACGCGGAAGAAAAAGCCGAAATGATGGCGGCAGCTCTCGATATGGATAATTCGGACGAAGCCTTCGCTGGTCAATTCTAATCCACAAGAAGTTACCGATTAAATCAAAATTAAAGCGGGATAAGTAACTGAAATTGCTTATCCCGCTTTTTTTTGAAAAAAAATAGATATGAATAATGATTGGCTGCGAAAAAAAGTTTTGAGGGCGTTTTGAGTTACACCTCTAAGGCGATTTTTTTCTCTGATCAACAATCGGGTATTAACTGGGCAAATGCTCTCTAACAACGGGCGGTGAGACCTTTATGAAACGGGTGGAAGTGTAGTAGAATTATTCCGGACAAGGAGTTTAAGAAAATGCTAACTGCAATTGAAACGACCGGAACGATAAACGCCAATTTCCAAATAGAATTGGACGAAAAGTTGCCGAGCAATGCGCCAAACCGTGTGCGCGTTATTGTTTTATTTGAGGAAGATTCTGCGGACATTCCGGAAAAGGAATGGTTGAATGCTTCTTCGGGTAATGTGGTCTTCGACTTTCTCAATGACGAAACGGAAGATATTTACACTTTGGAAGACGGAAAACCTGTTCAAAATGAAAAATAAAATCGTTTTAGTTCCCTTTCCGTTTGACGATTTGTCGTCAACTAAAATGCGTCCCGCCGTCTGTCTGACCGATGAAATAAAGTCCTACGGTCATATCGTTTTAGCATTCATCACCAGCAGAGTGTCGGCAAATCCAGCCGACACGGATTTTGTCATTGATTCCAATGATGCCGATTTCGCACAAACAGGTCTGAAGGTGTCTTCGACCGTTCGGCTTCATCGTCTTATGACAGTCAGCAAAACCCTCATTAAACGTAAACTCGGCGAAATATCCCAAAATCAACAAACCGAAATCGAAACCCGCCTGCGAAAATTGTTTAATATTTGATTTTCCGTTTGTTGATTAAATTTTAAGGGAGCGGCACGCACATTATTACGAATTCCGATTTTCATAAAAAGTCCGCACGAAATCGGCGGACTGATGATAGTGTAAGATAAAAGAAATCAATTCTTCTTTTGCCAATCCTTAAAGCCTGTGTCGCGGTCAAATAATAGTTTCAAACCGTGTTCAATGACATCGCCCGAAGTGATTTCTGTTTTCAAGGCACGGCTCGCGTAAAGAATATATTTGTCCAGTTTCGCACCTGTAGATTCAAGAATTTTGCCGTTTATTTTGACATAGTTCAACCTTTTTAATTGCAAAATCGGCAATTTGTTTTCAGCTTCTGCGGTTTGTTTCATTTCGTTTATTTCACTCATTTTTTCCTCTTATAATTCTTTAAAATTTATCCCACCGGCGGAATAGCATTTACACCTTAAACAATTAGCGTGCCGCACTAAAATTTATCCCGCAAAAAAAACAACTACAACTGAACTCGAATTTTGCCGCGCCTTGTAGGACAGGATAGAGCCTGTTTTTCCGTCAGTTAGAAATCAAAGTCAACAAAAATAATGGAGTTATCCCGGTTAGATTCTAACCGAACTGCTGAAATTACGATTCTTGATAATTTAACGGGCGAAAAGTCAATAATTAAAGGTTTCCGGAACGAATTTTGCTTCTATATTTTTAGTTAAGTTTTCTAACCGATTAAATAGTTTATTTGCAATAGTTAAGATTTGAAATAAGTTTCACCGATTTATTAAATCTGCCAATCAAATAAGTTATCCGGTTAGAAAAATCTAACTCAGTCACAGCCTAAATATTAGAAAAGATTTTTAGTAACAAGCAAAATGAGAGAACGAGAACAGAAAAAAATAATCGGAAAAATGAACGAAGTTTCCAAAGAAACTTTCGGCGAAACTTTATACTTCAGACCTTTTGCCGAAGACGATAGGGTTATCAACCAAATCATCAGACAGACCGGCGAAAAAAGATACCAGGTCGCGCAGAAACTTCTCCACCTTGCCATTAGCGGAAAACAGTTTGATTTTGATGTGGATAAAAGACAGATTTCCAAACTCGATTGGCTCGTAAATTGTGAGAAACACCGCGCCATTAAAGACGACGTGCGCGATGCTTTGGTAGAAAGGCTCGAAGAACACGCCCGCGAAATGGAAACGCAGCTGCTGGAAATAGCCGAAAATGCTCGTTTCACCAAAATTTTAGCGAGTGAGATTTATTGCGTTGCGGTTGTTTGTATGTCTCTCTCAAATCAGATTTTTACGAAGATAATCCAGTATTTTTCTCCCGTTGAAATCGAGAAAAAAAACAGCACGGATTTTGCCAATCGAAATGCGCTCGGACTCATCGAACACGCCCTTGCCGAACTCGAAAATCTGGAGTCGCATCACGATACGACATCTGAAATTGTCCAAACCGAAATGCTTTATCTTTTTACTAAAATCGAAAAAATCCGCCAACGCCTGATGCCGGTAACGGCGGAAGCAAATTACGGTCAAAAATAACCGATGAAAGTTATCGTCAGCGTTCAAGCAAAACGAGCGAGTTCTCGCGGACTCGTCCATTACATCGCGCATAGCAAGCTCGACGCGGTGCGGGAAGCATCGGGCAGAGAGATTTTCAACGGACAATCCGATGAAATTTCAGTCGAAAAAGCACATTCACTTTTGAGTAATGAAACCGCTCGCCGGCGTCCTGCCAATGAAGAACTTCATCATCTGGTTATTTCATTAAAACCGGCAGATTTCGAGCGACTCGGCGCAGATGAAAAAGAGCGTGTTTCAGCGGTCAAAGAAATCACGCGCCACACCATAAAGCGTTTGGAAAAGAACCTGGGCGCACAGCGTCTTGATTGGGCGGCGGGCGTTCATCTGAACACCGATAATCCGCATGTTCATATCGCCTTGGGCAAGACGTACTTCGATAAAAATTTGGAGAAAAATTTTCTGGGCAGAATCCCGCCGCAACTTCTTCCGCATTATGAAAAAAACAAAGAAGGCGAGAAAACTTTTGTGCGCGGGAGTTTGATCGAATCGGCATCCGAAAAACTCGAGGAAATTTGTCAGCAGAAGGAAAACGATCTTATGGCGGAAAAACAGAAAGCACATACTTGTTTGAGTCAAAATCAAACCTCCAAAAAATCCCCGAAAACTAATGTAGAACAAAAATCAAACGAAGAAAATTCAAACTCGAAATCTAAAGCGGAAATTGAAAAGGAGCGCGACCATTTAGCGCGGGCGTGTCTTACAAAATATTATTTGGAAATCACTAGAGAAAATTTAGATTCGTTAGTCAACCACGGCGATAAACGGCGTTTCAGAATTCTTGATGAAATCAGCGGCAAAACCCGTTCGATCTCCCTCTTCGATCTGGAACGCCGCGCCGAAAAAAGTGCCGCTCGAAAAATCAAAACTCAAAACATTAGCGATGCGGTAAAAAAAGAAAACCAGCGGAAAATTTTGGTTGAAGACGAATTGAAGAAAAATTTGATCGGCATCAAACGTATCAAAACTATTCTGCATAATTTGGTTCGCAAAGAATCGGACGAACTTAAAAAACGCGAAGAAGAATACAAAACTGTCAAGCCGCTCGCGGAAAAAATTCGCCAAAATTACCGCAAAGAAAACAAAAAACTTCCCGCTCCGAATTTAACTGCCGAAGAGTTGGAAATGCTCCAACGGGAAGCTCTCGAAAAGAAAGATTTTCGCATCGCCAACTATTTTGAAAGAGTAAGGATCGAACTTTCAAAAGAACGAAACACTCCGACGCGGAATTCGGAGCAAATTCAAATACTCAAAGCCAAACAATTTTTTTGCGAATTAAGAGTTCTTCATGTCGAAAAGCAATTAAAAGCCTTTAATAATAATAAGAGGGCTTTTCCGGTTGAAATTGACGGAAAAAAATTAACGCTTTCGCGGATAGACGAATTGACCCGAAAACAGATTCTTGATGAGCAAAAAATCACGAATAAAATCAGTCGCAGTTTGGCAAAAATCGGTTTGATTGAGCGACCGCGTGAACCCGGAAAACTCGAAGAAACAAGAAGCAAAATCATAGATATCTTAAGCGAAACCCGGGAAAATTTAATCAAGCAGCAATCGGACGAAAAAACACTTTTAGAAACGCTCAAGGGATTTTATGAAAAAGATACTAACGCGGAAAAGGATACTCTCAAACCGAAATTCGATGCGAAGGAACTCGCTGAAATAGAATTGCTCGCTT
>CAYUGW010000232.1:0-5593 GCA_964444245.1 uncultured Blastocatellaceae bacterium
CGCCGTCGCGCGAAAGCCCTCTGATTCCGGCTTGATCAATCGAACTGCCGGGCATAACATTGCGGATCAGTAAACCGCTTTCAACCGGAAGCCGAACGCCCTGTTCGCGCAGTTGAGCAACCCCGGAAAGATTCGCGCCGAGTTTCGGACGGCGAACTTCACCGTATTGAATAAGCTGCGGCACGACGCGTTTGGCAATATTGACCGGAATGGCGAAACCGACACCGACCGAACCGCCGGCGGGCGACAAAATTTGCGAATTGATTCCGATCATTTTCCCGTATTTATCGAGCAGCGGTCCGCCGGAATTGCCCGGATTGATCGAAGCATCGGTTTGAATCGCGCCTTCAATCGGACGACCGTTGCGGGCGCGAATCGGTCTTTGCAAACCGGAAATTACGCCGGTTGTCAGAGTTCTGTCCAGACCGAACGGGTTGCCGATTGCCAAAACCTTTTGTCCGATCACGAGTTTATCGGAATCGCTTAATGGAATAATCGTCAAACCTTCGCGCGGCGGCTCGATTTTAATGACCGCCAAATCCGTATCGGGATCGCCGCCGACAATTTTTGCCGGATAAGTTTTATCACCGCCGAAACTGACCGTCAGTTTCGATCCGCCTTCAACAACGTGATAATTCGTTAAAATATGTCCTTGATTATCAATGACCGAACCCGAACCGTTGCCTCTTTCGCGCTCGAATTCCTGCCCGTAATAATTTTCAAAAACCGAACTGGTCGTGATATAAGCCACGCCCGGCGCGAAGGTTCGATAAACCTCGATATTGTTTTGCTCGTCGCTGACAAGCGAAGGTTCGGAAATTCCCTGCGGCGGTGTTTGTTCGGCTAGGACAGTATAATTAGCCTTATTTTGCCCGAAATTTCCGAAGTTAATTAACAAAGCCACGACTCCGGCTGCGATAAAAGCTGAAGCCAAAGCTAAAAATATAATTTGACGCGCGGTTAATTGATAAAATGATTTTTCTGACATATTGACTTCTCTCACAAAATTAAAAATTGATGAATAAAAACTTGAGTTGTTATGATGCAAAAATTTCGATTTTGCGTTGTGTTGATTAAATTACGAAAAAAAAGGGCTCTCTGTTTCAGGAAAAATTGAAACAAAAAGCCCGGAGAAACGGATGAATGAGCAAAAAGGAATTAGATAAACAAAGCGAAAATTGCGTTTGTCCAACGGGCAAAATCATTGATCAGAGCATCGGACAATAAACCGAATGCCGAAAGTCCCGTAACAAAATGAACGCCCATCAAAGCAATATAAATAGAAAGAGTTACAGCCAAACCGATCTTTGCCAGACGCAAGTTTCTCCAACGCCATAGAACAATCGCGGCGATTGCACCGACGGCGAGTTTAACCAGTAAAAACGGCGCATCGCCGATATCGAGCAAAACCGCCATTAAATGATTTCCTTCCGTCGCAAATCCGTTGCGAACCCAGTAAATAGTCAAGACTGCATCCATAAAATTTAATGTAAAAAGCAGAAACGCCTGACCGATTAAGTGCATAAACAATGAATCCCCTTGCAAAAATTTGTTAAACAACTCTTCTAAAGCAACTTACCCTTAGTCTTTTCTGCGGACTAAGGGCAAGTGTTCTATTCGAGAAACTCGAAAATCTGTTTGTGCCTACAATATACAACTAATAGATTAAATTTCCAATTTTTTTTGAAATTTATTTTTATAACGGAAAACGGGAGCTTGAAAAACGATTTTAAAAAGTAAGACGGATTCCAATTTTTAATACAACGATTCAATCTGCAAAATCGTCTTAAAAAGCGGCTGTCGGGAAGGTATAAATTGAATTTTGAAAATAAAAAGAGGATGAAAGAAAAATGAAAAAAATATTTAATATCCAAGCATTAGCGACAATTTTCGCGGTGGTTTTTGTATTCGGAGCAATTGAAGGTTTTGCTCAAAGAAATCTGCACACGGTAGAAAGCGGAACAGTAATTCGCGTTCGGATGAATCAGGAATTGAGTTCGAAAAATGCGAGAGTCGGCGATACTTTTACCGTTAATGTTACCGAACCGGTTTATTCAAATAACGGTGTGGTCGTAGTTCCGACGGGCAGCACGGTTACCGGGCGTGTAGATGCGGTGACGAGAGCCAAAAGAGGCGGCGACCCCGGAACGATTGACGTAAGCTTTATACAAATCAGATTGCCAAACGGAACAAACCGGGTAATCAACGGTTCTTTAACGAGTCTCGATTCAAAGTCTGCAACAAGCGATAATGAAGGAACGGCTTCGGGTGATGAGCGAAAAAATGACAAAATCATCTTTATCGGCGGCGGCGCTGCCGGCGGTGCGATTTTAGGCGCCATCATCGGCGGCGGAAAAGGTGCGGTTATCGGCGGGATTTTGGGAGCTATAGGCGGTCTTGCCGGTGAAAGATTGACACGCGGTGCAGAAGCCAACGTTAAAGCCGGAACGGAATTCGGAGTTTATCTGAACAGAGCCGTTTCAATGCCGAAATTTGCGGCGGTCGGAGATGAAGACACGAGAGATTATCCGACGAACGGCGGCGGACAAACATACGTCGTTCGTCCGGGCGATACTTTAGGCAAAATCAGCACGAGATTTTACGGCTCATCGCGTCGCTATATGGACATTTATAATGCAAACCGCGATGTTTTAAGCAGCCCGAGCTCAATTAGAGTCGGACAAACTTTGCGGATTCCGTAACAAATTCGTTTAACTAAAAAGCAAAAAAGCCTGAGAGAAAATTTTCTCTCAGGCTTTTTTTACTCTGCAAAATACAAAGAATTATTTCAAAGCCAATTCGTTTTCCGCGCCGATTTCTTCGAGGCGTTTGACGATTTTTTCAATCAGCCAATTCGGTGTCGAAGCTCCGGCGGTTACGCCGACCTTTTCAACGCCTTTTAAGTCTTCCGCGTTAATTTCCGCTTCGGTTTCGATCAAAAAACTTTTTTCGCACTGTTCCTGACAGACGGTTACGAGTTTGCGGCTGTTTGATGAATGTTTGCCGCCGATAATATAGAAAGCGTCAACTTCTCCGGCAAGTGCGCGGGCGGCATCCTGTCGGTCGCGGGTTGCCGAGCAGATCGTGTTGACGATTTGAACGTCGTCATCGGTTTTTCCCTTTACGGCTTCCGCCGCATCGAGAAAAGTTTTGAGTTTTATCGTCGTTTGCGAAACGACCATCGGACTTTTCAGGCGCGGCAGATCAGCGACTTCGCTGGCATCATTAACGACGAAAGTATGTTCCGGTGCATAGCCGAAAACGCCGATCATTTCGGGATGATCCGGATTTCCGACGACGACGACGTGGCGATCCTGCGCCGCTGCACGCGAAGCAAGGCGCTGAACTTTTGTGACAAACGGGCAGGTTGCATCAACGACTTTCGAGGCGGTTTTCTCCAGTTCGCTCTGCACCTGCGGCGTTACGCCGTGAGCGCGGATGACGGCGGTTTCGCCGCGTTTTATTTGGACGGGTTCGCTGATCGCGCTCACGCCGTGCGTAGCGAGCCTTTGCATTTCCTGATCGTTGTGAATAAGCGGTCCTAAAGTGCGAACGGTTTCGCCTTTTTCAAGAGAATCCTCGACCATTTCCACGGCGCGTTCCACGCCGAAACAAAATCCGTATTCGTCTGCTAATAATACTTTCATTTTTAATTAACCTTTGTTACTTTAACATCTTAAAGCTACTTTTATATTAACAAATGAGCGAAAGAAACAAAACTTTGAATATAAATTACCGCTTTTTATCGGCGGAAGATTTTCCGGTTGTACATCTGGCTTGCCTCGAGGCGTTTTCCGATTATCTTATTCCTGTCCAACTTTCCGAAGCTCAGTTTGAAAATCATATTCTCCAAAACGCGGTTGATTTAGATCTTTCGGTCGGAGCCTTTAGTGATGGAAAAATGGTCGGTTACACGCTTAACGGTTTCGGTTTATGGAACGGAAAACAAACGGTTTACGATGCCGGAACAGGTGTCGTGCCGGCATTTAGAAATCAGGGAATCGGCAGAAAAATGTTTGATTTCCTGTTCCCGACGCTTCAGGAAATCGGCATCCGGCAGATACTTCTTGAAGTCATTGATGATAATACAAACGCGCTTCGGCTTTACCTCGGACTCGGTTTCCAGCATTCACGAAAACTTATGTTTTTCGAGCAAGTCAAAAATTTAAACTTGAAACCGAATAAATCGGTCGAAATCCGGGAAATCGAAAATCCCGATTGGCAATTGTTCAAGACTTTCTGGGACGGAAATCCGAGCTGGCAATTTTCTTCCGAATCAATCGAGAGAAAATTATTTCAGAAAGTTGTTTTATCGGCGTATTTGGACGGAAAATGCGTCGGTTACGGCGTTGTGTATCCGATTTCGGGTGTTGTTCCGCAAATTGCCGTCGAAAAAAATAACAGGAGAAAAGGCATCGGTTCGGCAATTTTGGAGCAATTACTGACAAAAACCGATAAAGGCATAAAATTAAAATTCAGCAATGTAGATTCTTCTTTAAAACAGTTAATCGGATTCATCGATTATTTGGAATTTAATCCGACAATTACTCAGTTTGAAATGATAAAACCCTTGTAAAATTTACCGGATCGGTTCGCGCAAAATTATTTCCGAAGTCAGACGCGCCTTTTGTGCAGCTTCCGGGTGAGAATCTTTTAAGTTTGCAATCTGCATCAGGGCTTCGCCCGTGCGCGATAAAAGCCGTACGAGATCGCCTTCTTCGGCTTTTGTGTTTCTGACCAGATCATCCCAATTTGCGCCTTCCGCCCACGCTTCGGCGGTGGCGGCGGCGGAAAAATTCATCTCCGGCGCGGGTTCGACACCGAATTTCCATTCCGCATTTGAAACTTTGAAAACCGTATTTTCAAACTCGGTCAAAACTTCCAGAATTTTGTCGGAAAGATAGAGTTCGCCGTATTCTCTATCGGGATCAGCCGCGAGAGCCGCCATAAGCCCGGCAATCTGTGTTGTTTCGAGAGTTTGAAAAAGTCCTTGTTTCAACGCTTCGCCGACCAACAGCGGGCGGTCAACCCTGACATCGGCGAGCCATTTTCCGCTTTCCGTAACTTTTTGCGTTGAAAAATTCAAATAACCGAAATAATCCAAAACTTTAGCGCGATGCTCGAACGGCAGCCAGATTTCGCTTCGCAAAATTTCGATGTCGCGTTCGGTTTTTTGCAAAAATTCCGCGTCCTGCCACGTTTCGTAAAGAAAACTGACGGTGTGCATCTTTTCGGTTTCGCCCGCGTTTTCGGGCTGAAATTTTTCGATCAAAGAATTTATCAATTCGATTGCTTCGTCGGAATTGTCTTTTTTAGAGCTGAGTTTAGGTTCTTTAAGCGCGGGATTTCTGCCTTCGACAATATCGAAAAAAGCAGTTTCGACGGCTTTTTCGCTGACCGTATAAGTTTTGCCGTAAACGCGATTGACGTGAAAAAGCGAAAATGTCGCGCCTTTTCCGTCGTCGCGCAAGGCAACGACCTTTTCGCCGTAAACACTGATGACCAGAAAGAAACGCTTTCCGCTTCGCCCCTTTGAAACCACTTTTCCGGCTTTGACGTTTTCCCGCAGCCATTCCGAGCGAACTTCCGAACG
>CAYUGW010000232.1:5693-6806 GCA_964444245.1 uncultured Blastocatellaceae bacterium
TTTTGAAACGCGCCCGGCGCAAGCACGACAAAACCGACATTATCTTTGCCGCGCCGTCCGGCGCGCCCCGTCATTTGCTGGAGTTCGCTTGCCTGAATCGGTCGCCAGCCGTCGTTTCCGCGTGATTCGGCATTTAAAATAACGACCGAGCGCGCCGGAAAATCAACGCCGGCGGCAACGGTCGAAGTCGCAAAGATCGCGTTCAGAAGTCCGCCCGCCATCATTTTTTCGACCAGCATTTTCCACGCCGGAATATGTCCCGCGTGATGCGAAGCGATGCCCGATTGCAGCAGAATCCGGCGGTGTTTGTGCTTTTTTATTTCGGGAAATTTTTCGACAAATTCATCGAAAATCTGCTGGCGAATAATTTGTTTATTCGTATCAATTCGCTGCGAGCGGTCGAGCGCGACTTCCGTCGCCGATTCATCACAGCGGCGGCGCGAAGGCACAAAAATAATCGCGGGCAAAAGATTGTAGGAATCGAGTGCTTTAATAAGTTTCGGCGGCGGAATTTCGGGCAATTTATATCTCAAAACTAGATTTAATTTAACGCAAAGACGCAAAGACGCAAAGGCGCAAACAACAAAATAATTAAAACGGTTTTTGTAACCATAATTTAGATTTAATTGTTTCTAAAAAACTTTGCGTCTTTGCGTTAAAAAGTTCTCTGTTAATCGGTTGCTTCGATTTCTTCTTCCAGAAGCTGACGTTGATAAAGGTCTGCATATTCACCGTTTAGCTTGATTAATTCCTCGTGCGTTCC
Source organism: uncultured Blastocatellaceae bacterium (assembly GCA_964444245.1). Taxonomy (GTDB): domain Bacteria; phylum Acidobacteriota; class Blastocatellia; order Pyrinomonadales; family Pyrinomonadaceae; genus JAHCHG01. Next base: position 6,457 of record CAYUGW010000232.1, read on the forward strand.
GCGCTCGATGATCTCGCCGTCGTGCAGAACGCAGATCAGATCGGCATCGCGCACGGTTGAAACGCGGTGCGAAATTATCAAGGTCGTTCGATTCCGGCGAATATCGCGCAAACCGCGCAGAATTTGTTCTTCCGTGAAAGTATCAACCGCCGAAAGCGAATCGTCTAAAATTAAAATGCGCGGATTCCGCATCACTGCTCGCGCAATCGCCGTGCGCTGTTTTTGTCCGCCCGAAAGCGCGATTCCGCGTTCGCCGACGAGCTGTTCGTATTTAAACGGAAAATCCTTAATATCGCCTGCTAAACCTGCAACTTCCGCCGCTTTTTCGACCGAAATGTATCTTTTGTCAG
>CAYUGW010000233.1:0-6733 GCA_964444245.1 uncultured Blastocatellaceae bacterium
GGAGTCGAATTATGAGAATTTTTTTAATTTTAACGATTATTTTATTCGGGAGCATTATGACGGCAATGGCACAAGGCAGTTACAGAGGAAACTCTTCGGACATAAAAATAGATAAAATCCCGGCGACGGCGGAAGAATTTATCACTTTGCGCGACCGGATTGCGACAACGCCCGAAGGCGGCGCGGCAATTTTTGTCGTCGCGCTGCTTAAATACGCGGAAGATCAAACGATCGGCGAGCAGTTTTTGACGATTGCCATAGATGCGAAATGGCTGATCGATAAACCGACGGGCTACAAAGGCAAATCGCCGGGCGTGCGTTATATGCAGGCACTTAAGGAACGCATCGCCGGAAAACCGTATGTCGCGCGTTCTTATATTCAGGGAACTTCGCCGGAAAACGGCTATAAACTGCAAACGCCGCTGACCATTAAAATTCTCGAACAGGAAGGCGACAAAGCGGCAAACGCGCAGAGAAAAGCGGCAAACGGTTTGGTCAAACTCTTTGTTTATTCGACCGGTGCGGATCGCCCGCGCCCCATCGAAGTTAATCAAAACGATAAGGGTTTATGGAAAGCATATAATTGGGGTTCGCTCGAAGTCGGAGTTCGTCCGCCGGTAGAAAATGTTTCGGACGATATTTAATAGTGCATTTTTAAAATTTCTAGTGTTTGACAAGTGTTTGGAGTCCCGCCTTCAGGCGGCATCCGCCAGCGAAGCGCGGCGGTTAAAGCCGCGTAAACGCGGGACTCCAAACACTTGAAAATTTAATTTACGGAGTATTTAATTATTGGAGATTTTTTATGAAGCTCGAGTTTTTCGCTTTTTTTATAATACTTTCCGGATTTCTTACGATTAACGCGCAGACGGAAACCGCCTGCGATGTTTCAGCTTATTATTTCAGGTATCAGGCGGCGCAGGGCTTAAATATCAGAAGCGGCGCGGGTTTGAATAATAAAATCGTCAAAACTCTCGAGCCGAATAAAAACGGCGACGAAACCTATTATGTTTTTCATATCACGGGTGAGAAAAACGGTTGGTACCGGTTTAATAAAATCACGGGCAGAAACCGCGAAACGCTTTATACGGGCGATGCCTGGGTTTTCGGTGAATTTCTGGGCATAACCTTGCCTTACGATGAAAATAAAAAGGTTAAAGCCTACGCTTCGCCGAACAAAACGAGCAAAATCGTCAAAACTTTAGAATATGAAACCGAATACGTTTTCACGGGTTGCAGCGGAGATTGGGTGCAGATCGGATTCGGGGCGGAAAACAAGGCGAATCTGCAAAAAGGCTGGATTCCGAAAGGCGATTACTGCGGCGATTCGATCAATGATTGCAAATCTTATTTTGATTCGACGGCGATTCCGATCAGCGATGAACCGGAAGGCTTTTCAAGCGGCGAAACAAAATGCGAACTCGCGGCATTTGTCAGCGATCCGGCGAGCGGCGTAAATATCCGCTCGGATGCCGGAACGAATTTTAAGGTTGTCAAGACGATTCCCGCCGACCGCGCCCAAACTCTTGTTTTTATCGGCGGCGCGAAAGGCGATTGGCTGAAAATCACTTCGGCGGTAAATTCCAAAAAAACAAAGGTCTTTTCCGGCACAGGCTGGATTCACGCGCCGCTTCTTTCTGTCAGACTCTCCGGTTATGAAGGATTTAAGAGCGGGAAAATGAAGATTTACGAATCGCCCGACCGGGCGAGTCCCCTGCTCGATTATTCGAGTTTCGGAATTGACGTTCCGGTTGAAACCTGTCAGGACGATTGGTTCAAAGTCCGTCTTCCGGTTACGGGAACGCATCTTTCCGGTCAGAAGGTTTTCGGCTGGGTAACACGCGGCGCGTTTTGCGGCAGCCCGTGGGAAGATTGTAATTAAATCCCGCCGAACTCTTTTGCTTTTCTCCAAAAATCAAGCTAAAACAAAAGGTGATGCTCGTTTTGCTTCATCTTTTTGCTTTGTTTTTGCTCGTGATGCTCGGTTTCTACGTTTTCGTGGCAAACCCGCGCAACCGCGCTCATCAGACTTTTGCCGCGTTTATCGCTTTTCTCGCGCTGTGGACGATCAAAGATTTAATCTTTTGGAATTTTCACAATGAAAATATTCCGGCGGGCTGGTGGGCTTCGACGAGTTTTATTATCGCGCTTTTGATGCAATCGGCGCTGGCGATTTTTGCGTGGGTTTTTCCCGAAAACTCCCGCACGCCGAAAAAACGCGCCGCCATTCTTTTTGCGCCGAGTCTGATTTTAATTCCCGCCGCGCTGTTCGGGCTTTTATGGCGCAAGGTCGGTTTTGAAAACGGCAGATTCGTTATTGATCTCGCGCCGCTCGCTTACGCTTTTGTCGTTTATGTTTATTTTGTGTTCAGCTTCGGCGCAATAAATTTATTAAAAAAATACCGTAAATATCAGAAAACGCAGAAAGGTCAGCAGATCGGCGCGATTCTCTGGGCAATCGGCATTACGGGCGTTTTGAAAACTTTGGCAAATATCGTTCTGCCGTTTTTCGGCATTTATGAATTTTTGCCGTACAGCACGATTTTCGTTCTGCCCGGCGTTTTAATTTACGCCTACGCGATCTCGAATTTCAAACTTTTTTCGCTGCAAACCGCGCTCGATCAATTCAGGCTTTTTCCGATTGCTTACAAGATCGCGCTGTCTATCGCAACTGTTGCCATTTTTAGTTTTATCATCTTTCAAATTCCGATCGTTTACTGGGCGTTTCAGGACGGAATGACGTTTGAAGCGTGGCGCAAATATTTGGTTTTCAGCGTAATATCCGCGCTTGTGCCGAATCTTCTGCTGGTTTTAATTATCGTCAGAATTTTTTCGCGCCCGCTTCAGCGGATAACTCTGGCGGCAATCCAGGTTACGGAAGGCGGATACGGCACCGAGGTTGATTTGCGGAAAAGCAACGATGAAATCGGACTTCTGGCAAACTCTTTTAATGAAATGAGCCGCAAAATGGCGGACGACATCGAACAATTGCAAAAACTCAATGAACAACTGACGCGCACCGAAAAGCTCGCTGCGATGGGAACACTTTCCGCCGGAGTCGCGCACGAAGTAAATAATCCTCTGGCTTCGATCTCTTCTTTGATTCAAATGATGCAAAGAAAGGATTTGGATTCCGACACAAAGGAAAAATTAAAACTCATTTCGACACAAATTGCGCGGATTACGCAAGTTACAAAAGATATGATGGATTTTGCAAGAGTTCGTCCGGCGGCGAAAAGTTTTGTCGAAATAAATGAGATAATCGAAAAAAGTCTGCGACTGGCAAGTTTTGATAAATCATTTCAAAAATTAGGTTTAACAAAAGATTTCGACGAGAATCTGCCGGAAATTTTGGCGGATTCCGATCAATTGCAGCAAGTTTTTCTGAATCTACTCCTCAATGCCCGCGACGCGATGCCGTCGGGCGGCGAACTTTTAATCGAAACCGCACAAACCGAAAATGAAATTTTTATCGAAATTTCCGACAGCGGAATCGGAATCGATAAAAAGGATTTGAAAAAAATCTTCGATCCGTTTTTTACGACCAAATCCGCCGGCAACGGTACGGGATTGGGTTTGGCGGTTTGTTACGGAATAATCACGGCGCACGGCGGAAAGATCGAAGCGTCGCTGAATGAATCGGGCGGAACAACCTTTACGATTTGTTTGCCGAAAAGATAAAGTTCCCAAAGACTGGAGCGCTGGGCGTCCCCGCTTGCAACCGTCGCTGAAAGCGGCGGAACGACGGTTGAAATCCATTCGAGTTTATTAGAAGCAGAAGTTTTTTCGCGCTATCGCGCTCATTGCAAGCGGGGACGCCCAGCGCTCCAGTCTATAAGGAAAAAAAGCGGCGGAATTTATTAAAAAATCCCGCCGCTTCGCATAAAACCTGATCAAGTTTTCAAATTTCTACGTAGAAGAAAATCTATCTCAAATAAACTCTTTTGCCGTTTCGGACATAAAAATTCCTGCCGTTTTTCGCACGGTAGTATTTTCTGCCGTTGCGCGTATAAAGATAAGTTGCGCCCGCGCCCGCCGCACCGCCGACGAGCATTCCGGTTTTCCCGCCGAGTGCCGCGCCGGTTCCCGCGCCGAGCAGTGTTCCGCCCGCAACTTTAGCAACGCGGCGTTTGTTTGAAGCCGCATAACGGCGTTTTGTTCCCTTTCGGCTCGAAGCATACAGCAAACCCGCGCCCGCGCCGACCATTGCGCCGTTTCTTCCGCGTCCGATCAAAGCTCCGGCGGCGGTACTTCCGCCGACAATGGCGATATTGGTTGCCAAACCTCTGTGTTTTTTCTTTTTCTTACGCGTCTGTGCTGATGAATCAACGACCAACGCAGTTAATAAAAATGCAAATGTTATCAATAAAACAAATATCTTTTTCATAAATTGTTTCTCCCATTTTGGACAAAATTTTTGTTATGTCCGCTTTTTAATGTTTTGAATTCTATTCAAAGACCGTGCCAAAAATAGGTTATAATTTTTATAAATTGTATTTTGCGCTTTATTTTTCGGGCTGTTACAGTCAAAATAAATTTTCTGTAAAGAGCTTAATAAATTTTCAGCCGCACTATTTCGTGCCTTAATTCTTGACAGACACACGATTTCGTTGCAACTTATTGATACATTTCTTTTTAAATCCAATTTGAGGAAAATTTAATGAAAAAATACTTGTATAGCGTTTTCGTTTTAATACTTCTCTGCTGTTCTATTGCCGGACAGCAGAGACCAACTGCATACATCGGCGCGAGGATAATTCCGATTGTCGGTCAACCGATTGAAAACGGCGTTTTGCTGATTCAAAATGGGAGAATCACCAATGTCGGCACGGCTCAAAACGTGCAAATTCCGGCAAATGCCGAAAGAATCGATGTCAAAGGCAAAGTAATTATGCCGGGTTTGGTTGATACGCACAGTCATATCGGTTCGGGTTCGGGCGCGGACGGTTCGGGTCCGATTCAGCCGGATGTTCGTCTGCTCGACGGCATAAATGCCCGCGCCGCCAATCTGCAGCGCGCACAATCGGGCGGAATCACGACCGTAAATGTGATGCCGGGTTCGGGACATCTCAACAGCGGTCAGACACTTTATCTAAAATTGCGCGACGGCGCAAATAAAATTGACGATTTGCTGATCTACGATAAAAGCGGCAAATATATGGGCGGAATAAAATTCGCCAACGGCACGAATCCGCTCCGCACGGGCGGCGGAAGTTTTCCCGGAACACGCGCCAAATCAGCCGCGCTCGTTCGCGCCCAATTTATCAAAGCGCGTGAATACCGCGAGAAAGTTCAAAAAGCCGGAAAAGATACGGACAAACTGCCGCCGCGCGATCTGGCGATGGAGGCACTGGTCGAAGTCTTAAACGGCGAAAAGGTCGTGCATTTTCACACGCATCGCCACGACGATATTTTAACCGTTCTGCGTTTGAAGGAAGAATTCGGTTTTAAGGTCGTTCTCCAGCACGTTTCCGAAGCGTGGAAGGTTGCCGACGAAATTGCCGCCGCCAAAGTTCCGTCTTCGATTATTTTAATCGACAGCCCCGGCGGAAAGCTCGAAACGATGGATATTTCCTTTATCAACGGCGCGGCACTCGAAAAAGCCGGCGCGGTCGTCGGATTTCACACGGATGATTACATCACCGATTCGCGGCTTTTCCTGCGTTCGGCGGGTTTATCGGTGCGCGCCGGAATGTCGCCGGAAAAAGCTCTCTACGGAATGACGATGGCGGGCGCGATTATGCTCGATATGCAGGATAGAATCGGCTCGCTGACGACCGGAAAGGATGCCGATTTTCTTGTTTTAAGCGGCGATCCTTTGAGCGTTTATACGAAAGTCGAACAAACCTGGGTTGAGGGCAGAAAGGTTTTCGACCGCGCCGATCCGAAGGATTATTTAATCCAGGTCGGCGGTTTCGGTGCGACAAATGAAGGCGACTTACATCTTGACTGCTACGGCGAAGACTTTGCGGGAGGTCAGGAATAATGGCAAAAGTAAAAAGTAAAAAGGCAAAAGTTATGAATAAACTCATTTCAAAAATCTGTGTTCATCTGTGTTTATCTGTGGTTACTACCTTTCTTTGTGTTTTCGCAGTTCAGGCGCAAATCGCCGTTCAGGGCGAAACGGTCTGGACGATGGCGGGCGAACCTATCACGAACGGCGTGGTTTTAATCAATGCCGCCGGCAAGATCGAAGCGGTCGGAACGGCGGCGCAGGTTAAAATTCCGGCAAATTACAAGGTCGTTTCGGCAAAGGTCGTAACGCCCGGTTTGATTGACGCGCATACGGTCATCGGTTTGAACGGTTATCTGAATCAACCGCACGACCAGATGGGAATTGACGGCGGCGCAACCGTTCAGCCCGAACTCCGCGCGATTGATTCCTACAATCCTGAAGAAAAATTGATCGAATGGGTGCGCGAATTCGGCGTAACGACGATTCACACAGGTCATCAGCCGTCCGCCTTGATGCCGGGACAAACGATGGTTGCCAAAACTTTCGGCAAATCGGCGGACGAAGTAACGATTGTTCAAACCGCGATGATCGCCACCGTTTTAGGACAAGGCGCGTTAGCCGGTCAAGGTCGCTCGCCCGGAACACGCGCCAAACAAGCGGCGATGCTGCGCGGCGAATTGATTAAAGCGCAGGAAAACGCGAAGAAAAAAGAACCATCGACCGATTTGAAAGCGTTGATTATGAACCGAGTTATCAAAGGCGAAATTCCTCTGCTCATCA
>CAYUGW010000234.1:0-6727 GCA_964444245.1 uncultured Blastocatellaceae bacterium
TCAAAAGATCGCCGATCACCGCCAGACCGCCGTTCGTGTCGCCGTACAGCGTGCAGTAGCCGACGGCGAGTTCGGATTTGTTGCCGGTCGCTAAAACCAATCTGCCTTCGGCATTTGAAATGCTCATTAAGATCACGCCGCGCAGGCGCGACTGCATATTTTCCGCCGCCAGATTTTCGCCGCCTTTTGTCGGTTTTTTGAATTCTAATTGATTTAATAAAACTTCAAACGCGCCGGAGATCGGCTCGATTCGCGATTCGCAGCCCAAATTTTCAACCAATCTTTCCGAATGCGAAATGCTGCCTTCCGATGAAAAGGGCGAAGGCATCATCACGCAAAGAACATTTTCCGCGCCGAGAGCTTCCGATGCCAGAGCCGTTACGATTGCCGAATCAATTCCTCCGGAAAGCCCGATAACTGCGGTTTTAAAGCGATTTTTATGCGCGTAATCTCTGATTCCCAAAACCAGAGCGCGGCGAATCGCTTCGAGTTCATCGCCCGTAATTCCGCGTGAATCGGGTTTATGCACGTCTAATTCGACCGTTTCGACAAATTCTTCAAATGCTGTTGCCTGCAGGATTATATCGCCTTCTTCATCGGCAATCAGACTCGCGCCGTCGAAAATAATCCCGTCGTTTCCGCCGACTAGATTGACAAAAACGATCGGAACTTTCTGCGCCCGCGCGCGATGCGCGACCATATCGCAGCGCAGTTTTATTTTGCCTTTGTTATACGGCGAAGCGTTGATCGAAATAATTACATCCGCGCCTTGATTGATAAGTTCGTCCGCCGGATCTTCGTCGTAAAGTCTGTCTTTCCAGAAGGTTTTGTCGTTCCAAAAATCTTCGCAGACGACAACGCCGAGTTTTCTGCCGCCGATTTCAAACATCGAACGCTTTTCCGAAGGCTCGAAATAGCGCGGATCGTCGAAAACATCGTATTCGGGAAGAAGCGATTTATCGGCAAATCCGACAAGTGCGCCATTGTGTATGACCGCCGCCGAATTAAAAAGTCTGCGCCCGTCGGTTTCCGTATTTTTGCGAATCGTGCCGACGATTATGGTCAGATTTTCGGACGCGGCGATGATTTTTTCGAGATGACTTTCAGCCGTTTCGATTATATCGCGGTCGAGAAACCAATCCTGCGAAGTGTAGCCGTGAATCGCAACTTCCGGCAAAACCAGCAGATCCGAATTATCAGCTTTTGCCGTTTCGATTGCGCCTAAGATTTTAGCGATATTTCCTTCAAAATCGCCGTTCGTCGTATTGATCTGTCCGATTGTAACTTTCATAGAATTATTTACGAGTATAATTCAATACAAATAAATAGTTAATCGGTTTGAAAGAATTGATTGGATTTTATGAGTTTTTTATTTTACCGCTGAACCGAATCTGATTCTATTTCTTTCCCGCGCCTTTTCGCGCTCACGCTCGCGGTCTTTCGGCGGCGCATTTGTTACGAGCGCGGCAAGCAATTTTTTTGAAGCGGCGGTTATTTCGTCAACCGCTGTTTCAAAAGCCTGAACATTTACCGCCGAAGGTTTATTAAATCCGCCGATTTTCCTGACAAACTGAATCGCCGCCGCTCTCATTTCTTCAACACTTGCGGGCGGCTCGAAATTATGTAGTTGTTTGATATTTCTGCACATAAATTATTTATATCATAAAATTACGAGGCTTTTACAACCTTGTTAAAACTTGAAGATTCAAAGAGAATAAATCTAAATAATTTTCTACCGGAGAACTCCGCTTATGTATAAATCTATTCTTTCCATCATTTGTTTTTCACTGGTGCTGGCTTTTTCCGTTTCCGCGCAAACCGATTCTTTTTTGAAAACATACCGGGAACGCATCGAGAAAAATCCGAATGACGTAGATTTTTCCATTAAATTCAAAAACGATCAGACTAAATTTCATCAGGGCGAAATAATTTCAATAGAACTTAAATTTACGACCTCGACTCCGAATTTTTACAACTTTTTGAATCGAACATACGACCGAAGCGGCAGACTTCATTTGGACGGATTTGTTATAGATAAAAAGGAAAAAACATTTGATCCGCTTTATGATTATTTTTACAGAGGCTGGAGTCGGTCCGGCGGCGGTTTGTACAACGTGCCGACGCTCGGTTCAAACCCGCAAACTGTCAATTACGAATTGAATGAATATCTCTCGTTCAAAGAACCCGGAAAATATCGGCTTTATATAAATTCGCCGCGTATTTCATTAAAGATAGAAGGAAAAAACAATCTATCGACGGCATTCGGCGGAAGTTCGATTCCTTTAACTTCAAACATTTTGGAATTCGAAATTTTGCCTGCCGACGCGAAATGGCAGGAGGAAAAATTTGCCGAAGCCGTCGAAAAAGATTGTAAACTCCTGCGTTATCTCGGAACAAAAGCCGCCGCTAAAGAAATGCTGATTCGTTTCAGCCGTGAAGACAAACGTTGCGAATTCGATAATTATATAGGTTTATACGGTTCGCCGGAACGCAAATTTATCGTTGATGAAATGGAGAAAATGCTCGTTTCGCCTGATTATGCGGTGACGAATAATTTTTTCCAGATACTTTTGCGTCTGGATTTTTTTCTGAATAATCCCGAAACGAAAAGGTCTGAATCGAATCCTTTCGGACTTGAAACAAAAGCAGAAAAAGAGATCAATAATGCGATAAAGCTCCGATATTTGGAAAAATTTTCAAAGGCTTTGCCGAATAAAAACGAAAATGTTTTTATGAAAAGTCTGGAAACCTTTTTCAGTTTTCACGCAGAAGGCGAAAAAACTCCTTCGGAATTGACAAATGCTTTGACGAACAGTTTCAGTAAATTATCGAGACGAACGCAGTGGATAATTCTGCAAAACGGTTGGGATAAATTAAAAAACCCGGCGATGCTTCCCGTTTTGCAGACTATTTATAACGATTTAGGACGCGCCAAAACTTCTAATTCCAAAACTTCCAATGCCGAACCTTTTGCCGATCATTACGAAAAGGAATTATTAAATCTAAGCATTAAAGGAATTTATGAACTTGCCCCGAATATCGGAAAACAAATTATCCTGGACGAGCTTCGCCATCCGAACCAGAGAGTTTACACATATATTTTAGGACTTTTACCTAAGGCGGAATCGCCCGAAACAGAAAATTTATTATTGGAAAAATTGAGCGGCGAAAATCTTCCGGCGGATGCTCTCAGATCGGTTTTTATGCTGATAGACCATTATGAAACGCCAAAACTGATTTCCAAACTTCGCCAAACTTATGCAAATAAGATAGATAAAATCGAATGCGGTGCGCGAATCACGCTTTTGCAGATTTTCTTAAAATCCGACCTTGAATTCGGAACCGAACGGCTCGGCGAAGCGGCGGAAAGCAATGTCGAAAAAGGCTGTGTCGGTGAGAATTTAGCGAATATAATCGAGCCGCATTGGTCGCCTGAAATCGAGCGAATCGTTTTAAGTCTTTTAGAAAACGAAAATACATTTATATTCAGCAATGCGGCTCAATTGCTCGGAAAACACGGCTCGATTGAAACGAGAGATAAAATCTGGAAAAGATTCGAACGCTTTAATAAAGAAGAACAAAGTAAAGAAGATTTCGCCGAAAAAAAAGATGTTTCCGGTAACTGGCAACTGTTTTCAGCAGAAGACGATTTCGCCGTTGCGTTATCAGAATCTCCGAATTGGCGGTTTGATCTGGAATCTAATAAAAGATTGTCCGGGCTTTGTTTATATAGTTTCTGCAAAGATCGAGTCGAAAAATTAAACAAGATTTTCGCCGCGCCCGCTAAAATCGAAATATCATTTGATGAAGAAAAGAAAATATTATTTTCGGTTTATCAATATAAAAATATGCCCTTGGACGCAATGAAGAAAAAGCTCGAACAATTTTCGCCCGACACGACATTTACCTGGATTTTTAATGCTAAAAACCCAAATGACGAAAAAAACTTTCAGGAGATAAAAGAATTTGTCGAAAATCGTAAAATGAATTTGGTTAAATGACTCATCTTTTAACTTTTATTAATTATTTCGGCACATAAAATCAAGGTTTCGACGGTTCAGTTTTTTGAATTTGAGAACATTCGGAACATTCTCTAACAACAACAGTTTTAGTAATTGTTTGTCCGACTACTCCTGCGCCGTCATCAACTCCGGCGGTGATAAAATATGTTCCGGGCGGAACGCCTGTTAAATCCCAGACTACGTTAAAACCTCGTCCAATAATTTCCCCGGCTGAAATTTCGTAAACATAAACTAAAGGAGCACCTTCCGGATCAACTGCCGAAGTAGAAACAGAAACTTTTGATTTTCCGACTTTACAGGTTTTATTTTTTGAAATATCTGAACAACCGATCAATATTTCTTCAGCACTTAAATTAAGCTCAATAACATTTGCAGGTAGATCTATAAAGTTACAACTCGAATCATTTTCTAAAATTAAATCAATTATTCTTTTCTCGCCGGAAATAACTTCGGAAGTATATTCGTTAGTGCAGATATAAGCAATGTTACTTTGGGGCGGGTAAAAAATAATTTTTTCGATTTCGCTGTCATTAATTCTAAAGAAAATACCCGAAGATTCATCGTGATAATTAAAGGATTCAGTATCTTCTTCATCAGTTATTTCTTTTTCAAAGCGCGAAAAATCAAACTTAAAATCTTCTAATTTAAGAGTTTCTTCAGGCGTGATTTTAATTTTTGTAACCGTCCATTCCGCAACATTCCAAATCTCTTCCGAATCTTCATCCGTGCAATCTCCGGCGGAAAATGTAACTTGAATTTGTGCGTTATCTGTATAGAAAAATTGAACATAATTTTCCTCTTCGGAATCGTCGTGTTCGTAACCCGCGAAAATCTTTTTAACATCTTCGCGTGTAGATTGAAGAAGTTTTATTTCTTTGGCTTTATCGAATTCGGGAAGTTTTGATTGAGCAAAACAAAAAGCGCAAAATGATAAAATGAAGAGCAGCGAAACGAAAAGATTTTTCATAGTTACCTCAAATTTAATCTTTAACTAAAATAATTTGCCATAAATCTTCGCACATTGCGAATCATATCTTCAACATCTTTTTCGGTAAATTCCGCCCATTCGCCGTATTATGCAGGTCTTTCGTGGTGAATGATTTCGGAATTTTCGCCCGTGATAATGATCTCGCCCGTCCAGCCGTCAAATTTCTTTGCCAAATCCTTATCAATCCGGAAAAAGGCTTCAAGAATCTCGGCTTCAAAATTGGATATTTCTTCGAGAAAATGACTCTGCTCGCGGTCGCTGTCCGAATCATAAAGCGAAAAACGCTGTTCGTGATGATAGGCGATAAAAGCCAGATGATTTTTGCTAAGAATTTTATTATCAATCAATTTCGTCGGCTAATTCATCCTCGTCATTGAAATTAAAGCCTTCGATTTCTTTGTCCGTAACGCCGTGTTCATTAAGCCAATTTATAGCGGCAGTTTCATCTTCAAAAAGTAACACTTCATTATTTTCGTCAAGCAAAAACTCATCGCCGTTGATTGAAATTCCGTTTATTGGTCTTGAAATTGAAATCATATAACTCCTTTTGTAATTAAAATGATAAATAATTTCTTGTCATCAAAGATGACAAACAATATAGCCCAGCGAGAATCGCTGGGAAAAGTTAATTGTGATTTCCGACGCTGAAAGCGTCGAACAAATAAATTGATGTGGCTCGCCTTCAGCGAGCGATGTAATTAATTTTGCTAACCCAGCGATTCTCGCTGGGCTATATTGTTTGTCGCCTTTGGCGACTTATTCAAAAGAAGATTATTTTATGTCTTCAGCCTTTCTTAATAATCTTCCAAAAAAACTCTGTTTGCAATTTACCAACTCATAGATTTTGAATGATAAGAAATCTGCTGTTGCGTTCTTTCCTGCCGTTCCAAAACGAGTTCCGAAACCGGATTAAAAATCGTGGTCATCTTCGGCAAGTCTTCAAGATTGCTAACGATAACCAAGCCGTAATCGCTTTTGTATTCGCTGGCGCGGGAATATTCTTTATCAGTCATTCTAAACGCACCGTAAGTTTTGCGAACGCCTTTTACATCAACCAAAAAATACTTCGTTTCGATTTGAATTTGAAAGTCGTACCCATCGCCCAAAAGTCTGGCATCATCTAACAATCCGTCTTTGAAATGTTCAATTTGCTGATAATTCTTCTTAAAATACAATTCTGCTTCTTGTCCGGTAAGTTGCAATTGTTTGAATTTGCTTTTGATAATCGGACTGGCTTCGGCGACTTTAAATTCATCAATTTGGAAATTGTTTTTTAGATAAAGTTTAACAATATCCGCAAAGTTTTTCGCATCATACTCGCCGAACAAAGACTCAATAAAATCTTTTCGGTGAATATATGCGTCGCCTTTCTGCCACCAGCCTTTTCTCTTATTCGGAAAAAAAGGATCGAATAAATCCTGACGATTTTTGATTGTTCCGACAGTTTCGCCAACGCCGCGATTAACCATTTCTTCGTAAAAATCGGTTTTTGTCTTGTAGCCGAATTGCTTCACAAAATCCATATCGAATTTTGCCAGAGCGTAACCGATTAAATTAAGAATTTCGTAATTTTCATGTTTGTTGTCGGACATGATTTTCTGATTAATTTATTATTTATTCACGTTCACTGAACTATTTTAACTTTCATTAACCTTCAAAACCGCCAAAAATGCTTCCTGCGGAATCTCTACGCGACCGACTTTTTTCATGCGTTTTT
>CAYUGW010000235.1:0-6714 GCA_964444245.1 uncultured Blastocatellaceae bacterium
AAACCCGTCGGTTCGTTTTTGTTTTTAGGTCCGACCGGAGTCGGTAAAACCGAAGTTGCCCGAAGCCTCGCGGAATTTCTGTTCGGTTCGGAACGTGCGCTTGTCCGGTTCGATATGTCGGAATTTATGGAAAAACACACGGTCGCGAAATTTATCGGCTCGCCGCCCGGATATATCGGACACGAAGAAGGCGGACAATTGACCGAAAAACTGCGCCGTGCGCCGTATTCACTGGTGCTTTTTGATGAAATCGAAAAAGCTCATCCCGATTTGTTTAATATTTTATTGCAGGTTTTTGAAGACGGAATTTTAACCGACGCGCAGGGCAATCAGGTTGACTGCAAAAACGCGATCTTTATCATGACTTCGAATATCGGCGCGAGATTTATTCAGAAACGCGCTTCACTCGGCTTTCAAACCGGCGCGGATTCTTCACGCGAGAAAATGGAAGATCAGGTGATGAGCGAGGTTAAAAGAACGTTCGCCCCCGAATTTGTTAATCGTCTGGACGAAATTATTATTTTTGACGAACTTTCCGATGAAGATTTGATGCAGGTCATCGATTTGCAGGTCAACGGGTTAAACGAAATTTTGACGCAGCACACGCTGCAGATTCGCTTGACGGAAGAAGCGAAACGGTGGCTGATCGAAAAAACTTGTCTGGACAGAAAATACGGCGCACGTCCCTTGAAACGCGCCTTGCAGAGAAATGTCGAAGACGAACTCTCCGAATCTCTGATTCAAGGAAAATTGAGCAAAGAAAGTCTGGTCGAGGTTTTTTGCGAAAATGATAAATTGGCATTTCGCTCGGTCGGTTTGGAAGAAATAGACGAAATTTTTCTTGAAAAAATATAAAATTTTTGAAATTTTAGTCTAAAAAGCGCGAAAGTTTTCAGTTAAACCTTTTGCGCTTTTTCCTTTTTGCCGATTTATCTGTATAATTCGGAAGTTTGCAGGCAAGGTCAGTTCGCAAGGCAACCAAGCTCGGATTCATTGAATCAAAGTTCGCGTATCTACACCAGCAAAAATACAGCCCGTTATTTATAGTATTTTTATTTTGAAATTACGGGGCAAATTTACGTTATAAGGCTTATAAAAAGCCAAAAATCTATTGCAATTATTAAGGAAATCGGTTTTATGCAAGTTCTTCGCATTTTCATATCTTTATCTTTGATTTTTATGTTTTCCGCTTCGACCACATCGGCGAAAACATCTGAAGAAGCGAAAGATAATCCAAAAACTGAAAAGGTTACGGAAAAAGAATCGGCGGCAGCTTCAAAGGAAACTTCCGAATCTGCCGTTCAACAACAATTGGTCGAAACGGTCGATATTCAGGGAAATCGCCGTCTGCGTGATGAAGACCTGCTTTATTACATCAAAACCCGTCCGGGCGACGTTTACAATCAAGCGCAGCTCGAACGCGATTTGCGCGAATTGCTGTCGCTCAATTTCTTTGACAAAACCGCGACGCGTGTTTTGACCGAAGAAGGCGTGCGCGGCGGCGTAAATGTGATTTTTGAAGTCAGAGAACTGCCGATCATCCGCGATTTGCAGTTTGAAGGCTTAAAAGCCGTTCCCGAATCCGATCTTTTGAAGGCTTTCCGCGAGCAGCGCGTCGGTATTTCAAAAGAAGCGGTTTTTAATCCGGTCAATGCTCAAAAAGCGATCCGCGTCATCCGCGAACTGCTTGCTTCGAAAGGTTATCCGAACGCTAAAGTATCGGTCGAAGAAGAAGAAGTTTCGGCGACTTCGGTTGCCATAACTTTTAATGTCGAACAGGGGTATCGTTCGAGAATCGTTGAAATTGATTTTGAGGGAAATGAAAATTTCTCGGACGGCGAGCTTCGCAATCAATTGCAGCTTGTTAAGGAAACCGGACTCATCTCGCGTTTTCAGGGCGCGGATATTCTCGATCTGCGAAAGTTGGAATACGATCTGCAAAAAAATGTGCGCTCGTATATGTTTTCAAAAGGATATTTTCAGGCACGAATCGGTGAACCGGAAATTGTCGGACTCGGCTATAAGCGCACGGGATTCTTGCCTCTGATCACGCTTCCGCTTCCGCTTCTCAGTTCAAAAGACGACACTTTGAAAATCATTGTTCCCGTTACGGAAGGCAGAGTTTTCCGCGTCGGCGAATTAAAGGTCGAAGGAAACTCGATTTTTTCCGAACAGCAGATTTTAGGTTATATCGGCTTGAGAAAAGGCGAGATTGCCGACGGGAAACGCTTGCAGGACGCGGTTTATGAAGATTTGAAAAAGCTCTACGGTTCGCAGGGGTTTGTTAATTACAACGCTGAATTCAGCCCGGAATTCAAAGAAAATCCCGATAATCCGAATGAAGGAATCGTTGATATTACGATTACCATCGAAGAAGACCGCCAATTTCGCTTGCGCCGCCTTGAATTTATTGGAAATACATTTACCCGCGACCGCGTTTTGCGCCGTGAATTTTTGATCAATGAATTTGATATTTACAATCAAATTGCGCTTGAAAGATCAATTTTAAGACTAAATCAAACGCAGTATTTCGATCCGATTGATAAAGATAAAGACGTAGAAATCCGCACCAATGAAGATCAGGGCGATGTTGATGTAATCGTCAATGTCAGGGAAAGAGGCAGACAGCAGATTTCCTTAAACGGCGGCGTTTCCGGCATCGGCGGTTCATTTTTCGGTCTGGAATACTCGACCAATAATCTTCTGGGACGCGGCGAAACGCTTTCACTAAATTTCGGTGTCGGAAATCGTCAACAGCAATTTTCATTCACCTTCCAGAATCCGTATTTCCGCGACCGACCGATTTCCGTCGGGATGACACTTTTTGCCAGCCGTTATAAGTTTTTCGGCGAAGGAACATTTCTTTCGCAAAATCCCGATTTATTCCAAGATATTTTCAATCCGCTCGGGTCTTTGACGACAAGCGAAGACAATCTGTTCACGCAAAGTACCTACGGGGTTACTTTTTTTGCAACCTCATCGCTTGCGGAATTCTATAGAAAAAGCCGATTTTCGCAATTCTCGCGGATCGGTCTGAGTTATCAGTTTTCAGCGACAACCATTACCGATCCGCCGGTTAATCGCTTGGGCGATCCCGATTTGGCAATTCCCGTAATTTTTGCCCAGCCGAATATTATTACCAGCCGGATTACGCCTACTTTCGTTTATGATACGCGTCAACCTTCGGCAAACGGAATTGATACTTTAAGAGGAACACAACTTGCCGCATCATTCGCTCTGGCAGGTTTGGGCGGCGATGTCAGAACTTATCAGCCGAGCATTACATTTACGCATTTTATTCCGGTCAGAAAGAAAAGATCGGACAGAGCCGAAGTTTTCGGTTTCCGGCTTCAAGCCGGCACGGTCGGAAGTTTTGCCACGAGCGAAAAAATCAGAAATGCCAATTCGCTTTCATTTGTCGGCGGAATCCCGATTTTTGAACGCTACTTTTTAGGCAGCGAATATGATATTCGCGGATATAACGTGCGCTCGGTCGGTCCGATTGCCCCGTTTAATTCATACGTCACCAGCCGAAACGTCGTTGTCGCAACCAACGCATCCGGCGATCCGGTTCCTGTTCCGGGTTTAACCGCTCAGGATGCCGCGGAAATTGCTTCGCTCGGATTAGTAACGGGCGCGGGCGGTGAAAATTCGGCTCTTTTGTCAAATAATTACCAGTTTATCGGCGGCGATACCCAGCTTTTAGGAAATTTTGAATATCGCATTCCGATTTTCGGACCGGTTGCTTTGGCGGCATTTGCCGATGTCGGAACGGTTTTCAATCTGCGCAGTACCGGGACACAGGAAATTAACAGTACTTTTCTGCCTGATGACAGATTTATCGGTGCGGGTGTGCTGACGGCATTGGCAGTAAGAAATGCACCTGAATTTAATAATTTCAGTAGTCTTTTTATCCGAAATAACACCCCGCTGACGACCGATGAATACAGAGAGGCTTGCAATCTGGCAGGAATTATTTGCCCGAGTAGTATTCCTCCCGGAATCAGACAAGTTTTCTTGCGCGGCGAGGTGCAGACCAACAGATTATTGGAAGTTGATAATGCTTCATTTAATAAATTCAGCGATTTCCGCGCCAGTGTCGGGTTGGAACTGCGCGTTCAGGTTCCGGTGGTTAATGTGCCTTTTCGTCTGATTTATTTTTACAACCCGAATGCCAAACTCGGACTTAGAGAGGAAGTTCCGGGATTGTTTTTACCCGGCAAACGAAGCGGTTTCCGCTTTACGGTCGGAAGAACTTTCTAATTTTTTTTGAACATCGAAACAACAGAGTTTGAACCGTCAATAATAAATTGACATTACCCGATTGATATTTTACTATTGCTTTCCTTTTTTAATCTATAAAAATAGTAAGCAACAATCTTTAGATAAAAAGTTTCTAAAGGAACACATCAGATAAACAAAGTTTGATAAACATTTTCAAATTTAAGGAGTATTACAAAATAATGAAAACATTTCGTTTTATTAGCGTTAATTTTATTCTTGTCACCGTTTTTGCCGTCTCGGTTTTTGCACAGGCGCAACCGCCGGCGAAAATTGCCGTAATTAATACCCAGGCTTTTTATGATGAAAAAGTGGGTATTACAAAAATTATTAACGCCTATAAGGTCTTAGAAACCGAATTTAAAACTACGACGACCGAACTGGACAACGGATTAAAAAGATTTCAAACTTTGCAGGTTGAAATTAAAGCTCTGCAAGATCGTGCCAATGATCCGACCAACAAAGTTCCGATTGATCCGAAAGCGGCTCAAGCCAAGGTTGATGAGGCGGAAAAATTGCAACGCGATTTGAAATTCAAGGATGAAGAATTTAAGGCGCAGCTTACCAAACGCCAGGGCGCAATTCTCGGTCCGATCAACCAGGATATCGGTAAAGTTTTAACTGATTTTGCCACGCAAAAAGGCTATGCGGTGATTTTGGATGCGAGCAAATTAGACCAAGCCGGAGTTCTTCTTGCGCTGGACAAAACCGCGGATGTAACTGAGGAATTTATTAAGTTTTACAACGCCCGTCCGGCGGGTTCGGCACTTACAACACCTAAATAATCTATCGGCGAATAAATAATTGAAATTTGCCAAAGGAGTATTAAAAATACAATGAAATTGTTTCGTTTAACTGCTTTTGTTTATATCTTTACCGCTATTTTTGCCATCTCGGTTTTTGCTCAAACTACGCAGACCGGCAAAGTTGCCGTAATTGACACAAGGGCATTCGATAATAAAACCGGCATTACAAGATATTTTAATGCAATGGAGAGCGTAGATAAAGAATTTGCTACTGTTACCACACAAATTCAAGCCTTAGCAACAAGGTATGAAAATCTGCGAAAGGAGATTCAAGTTTTGCAGGAGCAAGCACAGAAAAATCCGGCTGTTCCGATTAAGCCGGAAACGGTTTCTGCTAAAGTTGATGAATATGAAAAACTCGGTCGTGAGATCAAATTTAAGCAGGAAGAAGCAAAAGCCTCGTATGATCGCCGTCGTCAGGTCGTAATGGAACCGATTCTTTTAGATATCGGCAAAGCGATGGATGAATTTGCGACGCAAAAAGGCTATGCCTTGATTTTGGATTCGGGCAAATTAGATGAAGCCGGAGTTATACTTGCTATAAACAAAACCGCAGACGTAACCGAGGAATTCATAAAGTTTTACAACGCTCGTCCGGCGGGTTCGGCGACGGCAAAACCTGAATAAACTTATTTTCTAAAGCATTAAAAGTCAGAAATCGGCAGAATAAATTTGCCGGTTTCTGACTTCTGCTATTCTATCGGTAAATTTTTTTTAACATATATGAGCCTTCTTGATTCAAATGCCATTCAAGAACTTCTGCCGCATCGGTATCCTTTTCTGCTCGTTGATAAAATTATCGAAATCGTGCCGCGTGAAAAAATCGTCGGCATCAAACAGGTAACGATCAACGAATATTTCTTTCAAGGACATTTTCCGAATGTGCCGGTGATGCCCGGAGTTTTAATAATCGAAGCTCTGGCGCAGGTCGGTGCTATTCTTGCGCTGCGCGAATTTGAAGACCGTTCAAATAAGATACCGTTTTTCAGCGGTATCGAAAAAGGACGTTTTCGCCGTCCGGTCTTACCGGGCGATACGCTCCGTTTGGAAGTTACGGCTCTGAGAATCGGCACCAGAGTCCAGAAAATGTGGGGCGAAGCCAGCGTTGACGGGAAAATTGCCGCCGAAGCCGAAATTATGTCAATCATCGGTGAACGCTAAACGGGAAAATAAAATATGGAACTTACGCAAAATGAGCTAATTATTTACGGGGCAATAGCCGGAACAATCATAGGTTTGATTCTCGGTTTGGTATTGTTGGTTTTAGGCTTTAAAAAAAATAAAGGAAAGCTCGGTGTTATCGCTTTTATTGTTACCTTTTTGGTCGGTCCGCTCTCAGGACTTTTATCTTTAATTTCAGCTTGTGTTTTTTTCTGGTTAATTTTAAGAAAAACACCGCAAAATATATCTGAAAATCTTTCTTCCGACGCTGACAAAACTTCCGATAACGAAATTGTCTGAAATATTTCCTTTTTTATGTCTTTTATACACGAAACCGCCATCGTCAGCCCGAAAGCGAGAATCGGCGAAGATTGTTTTATCGGAGCATTTTCAACCATCGGCGATGAAGTGGTTTTAGGCGATAAAGTGCATCTCGAATCGCACGTTGTCATTGACGGAAAAACCT
>CAYUGW010000236.1:0-3904 GCA_964444245.1 uncultured Blastocatellaceae bacterium
ATCCGCGAAAACGGTGCGTGTCCTGCCACCATCGCCGTTTTCGACGGCGAATTCTGTGTCGGTCTGGGCGAAAAACAAATCGAACAGCTTGCGGCGGGTAAAAATATCCGCAAAATCTCGCGCCGCGATCTGCCGATTGCTATTGCAAAAAAATTAAATTGCGCGACGACCGTCGCGACGACCGCATTTATCGCTCGCAGAGCCGGAATTCAAATCTTTTCGACGGGCGGAATCGGCGGCGTTCATCGAGGCTTTTCGGCGGACATTTCGGCTGATCTGCCGGAACTTGCCCAAACTCCGATCACGGTCGTTTGTTCGGGCGCGAAAATCGTTCTCGATCTGCCCGCCACACGCGAATGGCTCGAAACTTACGGCGTTTCGGTTCTCGGCTGGAAATGCGATGAAATGCCCGCATTTTATTCGAGAAAAAGCGGTTTAACGGTTGATGAAAGAGTCGAAACACCGCTCGATGCCGCAAAAATAATCCGCGCCCGCGACGAATTGAATCTGCAAAATGCGATTCTTTTAACCGTTCCCGTTCCCGAAGAGTTTGAAATTGAATCGGCAGAACTCGAAAAAATTCTCGCCGAAGCTCTACAACTCGCCGACGAAAAAACCATCAGCGGAAAGGAAATCACGCCGTTTCTGCTCGCCGAGATGTCGGAAAAAAGCCGGGGGAAAACGCTCGCGGCGAACATCGCGCTTTTGGAAAACAACGCCAGAATCGCCGCCCGGATCGCCGTCAAGCTGAATCGAAAGTAAGTCGGATAAGCTATATTAAATTTAAGCATTTAATATAGCTTAGACCAAATTGCTCAAACAAAATGTAATCGTTAAGCAGGCGGTCAGAGACCGCCTGCTTAACGGATAAGTTTTTTTTAATTTTATTTACTGATGTTACGCAATTTTGGTATTTGTCGCTTGACGAGCGACGAATAATATAGCCTGGCGAGAATCGCCAGGTTGATTATGGTAGATGTTTCGCTCGCTGAAAGCGAGCAACAATCGCCACGCAATTATTGTTCGTCGCTCGTCAAGCGACGGGATATTTGAACAACGCTAACCTAGCGATTCTCGCCAGGCTATAATGTCAGTCACTTTCAGCGACAAAAGCCAAAAAATTGCGTTTTGCGTAACATCAGTTATTTACCCAACTTAGTATTAGATTTCCTGGCTGATATTTGAAAAAAGAAATTTCAGCTTCGGAATAAGTGAAAAGTGAAAGGTCAGCAGTGAAAAATCGGCTCGAAATGTAAATTTTTCACCTATCACTTTTCACTTATTCCGTTTCGTTTTATAAATTTCGATTAATGATCCTGATCGCCGACAATTTGATTACGCATTTTTTTCTCTTTCTCCGCCGCGCCCTCATCAAGCACCGAAGCGGCAACGCGCAGACGAACAAACTGGCGGATTTCCGGTCTTTGGAATTTGTCCGCAAAGGCGATTGTTCTTTCCAAATCGGCACGCGCGAGATTTTTGATCAAATCGGTCGCGTTCGGAACGTGAAGCAAAAAATTTCGGTTGATGGTCGTGAATAATAATTCGTCCGATTTGGTCGAACTGCCGATGTAAAATTCATCGAGTTTGATTCCGGCAGCGATGTATTGATCAATTTGCGCGGCGGCGTTTTCGAGCATTGTGAACGCTTGTTCGGGTGCGACGATTGAATAAACCGAAGCGACACGAACGACCGATTCGAGTTCCTGGTAATTTCCGGGATTGCCGGAAACAAGACCGAGCCGCTGATCGAGCATTGTTTTCGCCGTTTCAAGGTCGCCTTTGACGGCAGCGGCACGCGCCAATTCTGTCAGAATCCTGACTTTGTCGTAGTCGGTTTTAACGGTGGCGAGAAATTTATCAACTTCCGCCGCATCGCCGCGCCGCGCTTTCGAAAGCGGCAGAGCGTCTTTGATGACTCCGAACAGATGAACGTGCTTTTTGCGTTCTTTGATGCGCTCGGCTACCATCTGCGCTTTTTCCGCATCGCCTTCTTCGAGGGCTTTGTAAGCGGCGGATGAAAATCTCTGATCGCGCACGTCAGGCGCGGAGCGTTCGGCTTCTTTGACCAATTCATCAACGCTGTTTTCGTTGATCATCTTGTAAAAGCTGTGCGATTCAACAATTCTATCGAGTTGTTTGGAGTTTTCTGCGCCGACTTTCTGACGAATTCGCTGCGCCATCGCGGGCGAATGAGCGACAATTTCAGGCATTACCTGACTAATCGAAGTCGGATTCGGTTGGATTGCCGCGAGAAAAGCATTGGCAATAATTTCGACTAGTTCCTTCATTTCGGCTTGATTAAAAATCGGTTGAATTTTTTTCTCTTTGTCGCGCTCCGCCGTGCGGTTTATTTCCGCGGCGGTGGTGATAAAATGCAACAGCCGCCAGAAATCAATTTCTTTATTCGGATCGGGCGGCGTAGTCGGGGCGTTTACCGCACTCGAAGGCACGTTGATTTTCAGTTTTTTGACAAGATCAAGCGCATCGCCGGCGAGCCTTGCGGCAAGTTCCGAATCCTGCTTGTGCAAATTATTCAAAGCCTTCACGAATTGATAATTCAAGCCGTTCGCATCGAGCAGATTTTTGGTAACTTCGTAAGATTTATCCGAACTTTTCCGCGCGGCGATCGCCGCTAATTCCAATTCCAACTCATTTGGTTCGAGCGGGTCGTATTCGTCCACAGTTTTGATTCTCAGCGTATCGAGCGCCGTGAACGCCGCATTTGCGTCGCGCCCGACGAGCGCGAGCAGAAATTCGCGCCGAAGCTTGGCAAACGCATAGCGCTGCGAAAAATGCGCGGATTTTTCCGCCCGCGACATTTCATCCAAACCGTTTGGCGGATTGATCGCGACGCTCATATTTTGCAGTTCGCCGAGTGCGTTTTGAAAAACAGCACGAGCCGTCTGTTCGTCTTTTTCCCACAACAATTCGGCGACGGTTGCCCCGGCACGAATGCGATTTTCCGCCACATACAGCCGTCCGTTTTCCTGCACGATTTCGCCGAGAAGTTTTTCCGCTGTTTGTTTCAATTCCGGCGGCAACTCATCATTTTTCTCGTTGTTATTTGCCGTTTGCGCCGCACTATTGATTTGCAAAAACAAACCGGCGGCGAGCATTATTGCGAATAATTTTTTAATCATAATTTTCCTCCCGAGTTTTGAAACCTGATTTCAGACGCAACTATCCGCTAACGAAAGATTTCGCCTGAATATAAAACTCAAAACTCTTCGTTTAATAAATTCTTTCTAAACTTTGTTTAATAAATTCTTTCCGAATTAAATAGCCGTTTTTACTCCAACCGTTTGACGAGAGCCTTCGATCATCGTGTCGGCGAGCAGTTTATAGGTCGCCGTCCACGCATGGCGCGTCGCTGCGGTGAACTCTCTGCCGAGTGCTTTTTCGAGCGTCCAGAGCAAAGCCGTGCCGACCGTTTCGTAATAGCGGTCTTCTACGCCGTAACCGGCGTGCCGTGCGCCTAATGCCCGCAGTTGCGGAATGATTTGGTCGATCTGTTCGAGATTTTCGACCGCGTATCCGATAACCTGCATCAGCTTTTTGCCCTGCTCATTTATATCGCCCTTAAAAAGCCGCCGAAGCTGCGGATCGAGATCAAACAATTTGGCATAAAACAAAGCCGCCGCCTTTTCCGCAATCGGAGCGATTTTTTCAAAGCTCGTCCGTACTAAATTTATTTGTTCACTGGTCATAAAACCTCCTGCGCCGGATCGAACTGACCTTCAATTTCCGCGCTGATATTTTCAGGATATAGTATATTCTATCTCAAAAATTTATCTGCACCTTTTTTCCTTCTCCGATAAGACTTGCCTTAAAAAGCTTGCCCGCTTGTGCGCTGCCGCTGTGTCCGCTGATGGAGTAACTGCTTATCAAACAATTTTCAAGT
>CAYUGW010000236.1:4004-6696 GCA_964444245.1 uncultured Blastocatellaceae bacterium
TGCGCTGCCGCTGTGTCCGCTGATGGAGTAACTGCTTATCAAACAATTTTCAAGTTCGACTGCCACGGCGGTCTGATTGCTGTTGTCAACCACTACCAATTTCATTAACGGAATTCTTCGCCCGCTCGCCGCGATTTGCTCGAGTTTGTTTATCTTCCAGAAATTATGCGCCGCGCCGTTAAAAACAAGTTCAATACTTCCGCCGCTCCTTTGAGTTCCGATCATCATTCCGGCTTTGCTCACCGCGTTAAAATCACGCGAATCAATAAAACCCAACCCTGCAGGCGCATTCGGAAAGATGATTCTTGAAACCTCGATTGTACCTGTGGAATTAAGGTCGCCTGCCGCTACATTAACTCCGCCTCGACTCGCATTACTGCCGCCGAAGACGATCGTTCCCGTCCCGGTTTTGCTTAAACCTCCGCCTCCAGCCACGCGCACTCCGCCCAGAAAGCCGGGTCCGTATGCAAATAAGCCGCTACTACCATGTCCCTCTTCCGTCACAGCCCCTTTAATTGTATTGATTTCCATAAAAATCGGCATAAATTTTCTCCTTTTTTCTACTCAAATATTTACAGTCTTTAATTTCTTTCATTCGAATCTTTCGACTGTCTCGATAAACTAAGGCGAAAGAAAAGGGCGAAAACTATCATCGCGGATAAAAAAAACGATTTTTTTCACTAATATTTGACTTTTTTTTCAAACGAACGCGCCCAAAGCTGAAAAATCAGGCATCGGCGATAATATCCGCCGATGCCTGATTCGCAGCTTCCCGGAAAGTTCGTTAAAGCTCGTCCCGCTCGGCTAAGAATTGCTCGCGCATTTCTTTTTCTTTTTCGGCGGCTCGCGGGTCGAGCAGGGCTTGGGCGAGCCGCAGGCGGGCGAGCAGACGGATTTCCGCTTCCTCGAATTTATCAAGGAGTTTGACGGTGCGCTCGAAATCGGCGCGCGCCAGTTTTTTCAGCAGATCAATCGCATTCGGAACGTGCAGAAGCAATTGCCGCTCCATCAAGTCGTAAAACCACTCTTTGGCTTCGAGCGAAGTGCTGCCGGAAGAATTGCCGCGTTCGATTACGGGGTTGATGGCTTCGATAATGACCGCGACGTTCGTAAAAACATCCTCGGGCGCAACCGCGACGGAAACGGCGGCGAATTTTCCGAGTATTTCCATCTTCGCTTCGAGAGCGGGTTCCGCGTTCTTTTCGCCCGGCTGGGGCGGCGCGACCAGCATTCGCTCGGCTTCGTCGAACAGTTTTTTCGCCGCTTCTTTGTCGCCTTTGACGGCGAGCGCGGACACGAGTTCGAGCAAAACCGCGAGGCGTTCGTTGCGCGTCTTCAAACGGGCGAGCAGTTTGCGAACCGCCGCCGTATCGCCGCGCCGCGCGGCGGCAAACGGCACGGCGGTTTCGACCGTTTCGATAAGCCAGACGTGCCGTTCGCGGTTTTTAATGCGGGCGGCGATTTTTTGGGCTTTTTCCGCTTCGCCTTCATCGAGGGCTTTGCGGGCGGCTTCCGAATAAAGCAGATCGCGGTGATCCGGCTCGGCGGCGCGGTCGGCTTCGAGTGCCAATTCATCGGCGTTTTTTTCTTCGAGTAAAAGATAAAAATCATCCGATTTCATCACCGTTTCGATTGAGCGAACGCCTTCCGCACCGACTTTTTGGCGGATGAGCTGCGCCGCATCGGGCGCGTGGCGCGTGATTGCGGTTATCGCCGCGTTGATGGTATTTTTCGCCGGATTCGGCGCGGTCAAAAACGCGCGGGCGAGCAGTTCCGACAGCTCCTTCAACTCGGCATCGGCGAGCGGCGCGAGCGATTTTTTGTCGCGCTCCGCCCGGCGTTTCAGCTTCGACGCGGCGTTGAGAAAAATCGTCACTTCCCAGAATTCGAGTGCGGTTTGCTTTGAACTCGCGGCAACGATTCTTGCACTGTTTCCGGCGGCTGAACGCCCGCCGATTGTGGCGGTTTTGATCACGGCGAGAATGTGTTTGAAGATTTTGGCGGTCAGTTCGGGATTTACCCGCTGCAATTCATCGAACGATTCGATGAGCGGCACGGTGATGCCGTCGGCGGCGAGTTCCCCTTTGTAAATTTCATATGCGCGATTCGGGTCTTTCGCGGCAATGACCATTGCCGTTTCCAGTTTCAAGATGGGCAAGCGAGCGGCGAGCGGCTCCCATTCGACGATTTTCTTTGTTTCGAGCGCACTAAGCGCATCAATCGCCGCCGCCGAATCGTGAGCGGCAAGCGTCAAAACGTATTCGCGGCGCAAGTCGCTGAGCCGGAAACGATTTCTGTAAAACTCGTTTTTCTGATCGTCGCTCATTTCTTCGACTCGCACCGCGTCCGTTTGTCCGAGCAGATTTCGCAGTTCGGTAAAAGCATTTTGATTAATGAGACGCGCCTCCTGCTCGTCGTGTTCCCACATCAAACCGGCGACACTTATCCGGGCGCGAACGCGGTTTTCCGCCAGCTTGAACTGTCCGGCATCGCGTGCGACCGACGATAAAAATTTCAAAGCGTTTTGTTTTAATTCCGGCGACAATTCACCGTCTTTAACGTCCGTCTTTTCGGTCGGCGTACAGAAAACAGTTGACTGCAAAATCAGCCCGGCGACGAGTAAATATATAAATAATTTCTGAATAATCATAAAATTCTCCTAAAAAAATGGGTAGTGTTTCAGAATTTATGC
>CAYUGW010000237.1:0-6680 GCA_964444245.1 uncultured Blastocatellaceae bacterium
ACGCGGCGTGGAATTTTCCTGCGAAGCTGTAATTTCGTCTTGTCTTTCCCGTCCGGCAATTCCGGGTTGTAGTTGAACTAAACTTAGTGCGTTTCTTCCGCTTATCGGTAAAGAACTGATTTCTTGAGAAGATAAATCCTCTATAGCCATCGCCATAGTTTCACTCATTTCAAAATCAGCAGAAACTTCAACAGCCTCATTAATTGAACCGGCTTCGAGCGTTACATTCATCTCAACCAAATTCTGCGAACGAACCTGAATTCCCGTGTAAATCGAAGAGGCGAAACCAGTGGCATAAATTCTGACCGAGTAAATTCCCGCCGGAATATTTTCGATTAAAAATATGCCTTCATTGTTCGATTCCGTCGAATAAATTTTTTCCTTATCCGTTTCGCTGGTCGCCGTCACTTTCGCATCCGCGATGACCGAGCCGACTACATCTTTAACATTTCCGCGAATCGCGCCGTTCGTGCCGGAAAAAGCGATGTTTTTAACATCGTTTTTTTCAAATTTCGTGTCCTTCGATTGAACATTCAACACACTCGAAAATTGTGCAAGATTAAAATCGTCTATGTTGTAAATCCCGTCGGCTTGACGGTTTTTGCCTTTGCTTCTGAGCGTGATGACGGCGATTTCTTCGGTTACGGGCGTGATTTGCTGTTTGCCGTCCACGACGAGAGTTTTGTCCGTATAACGAAATTGTCTGCCGTAAATTATATGAACAGATTCGCCGAAACCGTCTTTGAGCGCGGCGAAATCAATGTCATTTTCCTGTAAAAATTTTATGAATTCAGTTTCCGATTTCGGAAAATCGCGTTTTCCGGCATTGACCGTTTCGCTCAAAATTTTGTTAATTTTCGTTTCGGTCGCGGCAAAATAATCAATCGAATTTTCCCAAACCTTAAAATCGTCGGCGTTGTAGCGATTCGGCAGATGAAAACCGTCCGCGCCGTTGCTGTGAAAACGAATAACGTAATTTCTGCCCGAAACGTCGAATTCGATTCGATAATCGCGCATCCAGCGGTCTTTTAATTTGTCTAAATTTACATTTTGTTTGAGCAGTTCGCGCTTCAGAGTTTCCGCGTCGCGGATAAATGCGCCTGTTTCGTCATAAAAATTTTTCACCGCTGCATCAATCGCTTTTCCATACGGCGTAAAATACGCAAAACTCGCGGTCGAAACTGTAAAATCGTCTTTCGTGCCGAATGTTTTGTCCGCTCCGGCGGTTTTGAAAGTAACGATATTTTGCGTTTTATCAATCGAAAACAACGCTTGATAATTTTGTCCCCAGGGATCGCGTGTTTCGTCGAAATTTATGCCGCTTGCGCTTAAAATTTCTTTCAGAGAATTTTCGTCCGTCGGATGATTGAAATCTTTTTCAAAACGCTTTTTCAAATTTTCTTCAATCGGCGCGAATTGTTCTTTGAAAAATTCCGCATAGATGCTTTTCGGCGCGGTTCGGTTAATCCAGCTCCGGTAAACTTGCGGATGATAATCATTATTTGCCAGCATAACTTCCGCCGCGAGCTGCATTTCGCCCGTAATCGGTTTTGACAGATCGAGTTCGTTCAAATCTTTGAGCGTGATGCCGCCGAATGATTTTTCGTAACCGAGAAGCGAGAAGAAACTTTTGAAATACGAACCGAATTCCGCATCCGTGCGGGCGCGTTCTTCGACCGCTTTGTCGAAAACGACGATGCCGAGTGCGCTTTCGACCGCTTTGCCGATGCTATCAAAAACCGAGAATTTCACGCTCGCATCCTCATTCGGTTTATAAACCGCGTCGGAAAATTGCGCGTCGAGCTTTAAGTTTTGCTGTTCGGGATAAATTATGCCGCGCGTGTCTTTCGTGATGTCGTCGGAATCGTAATATTCCTTTACTTCATCGGTCGAAAAATAAGCCGCGACCGTCAGATCGCCTTTGAAATTCGGATTAAAGGGAATTTTCAAATCGCCGCGACCGTTTTTTAACTGGACAAAGCGCGATTCGATGACCGACCAATCTTTGACGATATCGAGATAAACGAGCGCGTCCTTTTTCGTTGAAAACAGTTTGATTTCGACCGGTTCGCCGGGTTTGAAGATCGTTTTTTCGATATTGATTTTCAGCGCGTCGTCGTCATCGAAATAAATATCGTCCAGAAATGTTCCGGTTTTTCCGTCTTTATCGCGGGCGATGATCTGAAAATCGAGATCGTCGTCATCATCTTTAAATTTCGGTCGGGAAAATTCGATTTTTCCCGCGCCAACCGAATTGGTTTTTAATTGCCTGATTTGTTTGAATTTATCTTCGTCGTCATCCTGATTTTTGATGCTGAAGCGAACATCGCAAACCGCCGGCGAGCCGTCTGCATAAAATGTTGAAATATAAGCCGTTATCGGCATCTTTATATGTTCGTCTTCTCTTTTTCTGATAAAATAAACGTGAATCGGTTCTCTGGAAATGCGTATGTCGAAACGCCTCTGTTCGGTTTTATTCGTCGTCAGATCGGTAAAATACGCGGCAAAATTCAAATCTTCAAACTTTTGCCAATCGTTTTCCTTTAGTTCCGCAAGTGCTTCGCTCAGATTGATTTTCGCAACAAATTTTCCTTCCGCGTCCAATTCGCCTTCAAAGGTTTGTTTTTCCTTGATGTCGTATTTTTGCTCCTGATAATTCCAACGCCGCTCGCTTTCTTCGACAACGCGCACCTTTCCCTTTAAAACCGGATGACCGAACAGATAGTCGGCTTTGACCGTCACTTCGGCGTTTCTATCCGTAGGTAAATAAAAGGTTTTGTCCGTTTTCGTATTAACCGCAAAATTCGGCAGATCGTAGCGCGTCACCTTAAACGCATGCGAACCGAGTTCGTCAGAATCGGCGTTTTTTATCTCGATCCGATAAGTTCCGAGCTTGGCGTTTTCGGGAATTTTCCACGAAATCGCGGCGATTCCGAAGTCCGAAGTTTTTACCGTTTCCTTGTAAAGAATCAGATCATCTTCGCTTTTGACGATAAATTCGAGATCGCTGTTTGTGACGACCGTGTTGTTTTTATCGAAATAAAGTCCGCGAATTTTTAAATCCTGTCCGGGCTGATAGATCGGTTTGTCGGTCGTCAGAAAAACCGAACCTTCCGAATCGGGCGTTTCCAAATCTTCGTAAATATCGCGCACAATGCCGTTTTTCATTCCCGTAATCGTAATCCAAATATCGCCGGACGAAATTTTAAGATCGGGCGCAATGCGAAAATCCAAAGTCGCAAAACCCTCGCCGTCGGTTTTGCCTTTTGAAACTAAGGAAATTTCGTCTTCGTCCGCATCGGTTTCGAGTTCAATATCGAATTCGCCCGTAATTTCGACATCTTTAACGGGCTGATTTGTCGTCGGCTGAACGGCGCGCACTCTTACGCGGTAAGTTTGTCCGGGAAAGAAATATTCTGCCGCCGCGACTCTGAGTTCAAAAACGTCGCGCAAAAGTTCGGAAAGCGAAACGATTCCGCTCGATTTCGCGTTGCCGTTCGCGTCCGAAATTCGATAATTCAAGCGATACCAGGAGATTTTTTCTTCCGCATTTTTCAGCAGATCGCCGATTGGAAACGAGAGTTTATAAGTTTCCTTTCCTTTTTTAAACTTCGTATTTTGCGAAGTTTGCACTTTGATTTCGCCCTTTTCGTCGAGAATTTCCAGAGAAATTTTCCCTTCGAAATTACTTGCGGGATTTTCAAACACAAACGCCGCAGTTGCCGTTTTATCGAGAAAAAACAAACTCGATTCGTTTTCATTTACCGTTTGCGCCCGAAGCGAAAAAACAAACAATAAACACACCGCGAGCAATAGAATTTTTCTGATTCTCATCTTAAATCACCTTTTATTTTCTCGTGTTTTACAGATACTTCGTGAAACTTGCCCGTGTGATGCGTCGAAATTTTGAAACGGTTGCATCGGCAAGATTTAAATATTTGAATAAATGTTCTTTGAAAAAATAAATACCGTAAAAAAAGATTTTTGGGCTTTGCCCGCTGATGTGCGGAATGGCTGTAGAGCAGTGCAGTAAGTAGTAATAATTGCTCAACAGGTCAGAATCGCCGGTTGTGTCCTAATTTGTGTTGCCTGAGAGTTTTTGTCCCGTAGGGACTTCTCGTTAATAGCCCAACGATTATGGTCTTTGAAAAAATAAAGCCGTAAAAAGTTTAAAAGCGTTTTTCGCTGGGAGCGCACGCATCCCTGCGTGCTGAGTGCGAAGCACGAAAACAATCTTCGAATTCATTCAAGATTATTAATAGGCAAAGGCATTTCACGCCGCTTTCCAAGCGACGTGGCACGCAGGGATGCGTGCGCTCCCAGCGAAAAAATTGATTTTTTTTTACGTCATTTATTTTTCAAAGAACATTTATCCAAATATTTTTTTGTCACAAACTTTTCAAGCGCGGTGTTTTCCCCATAGAAAGCAAAAAAAAATTTAAAAATCGGAGAAATCAAAAATGAATTCAGGTAAAAAAGGTATTTTCTATTTCATTCTTTTAGCAATAATCAGTTTGTCGGGTTCGGTTATTTTCGCGCAGGAAAAATCGAAAAATTATGAATTTTGTTCAAACAATAACTGGTCTGGCAACGATAGGGTTTCGGCAAACGAGCTGCGCGAGATCAATGTTTCGCCGACCAATCTTTTGACGGTTGACGGCAAGAAAAACGGCGGAATCAAGGTTGTCGGCGAAAATCGTGCGGATATTTTGATTCGCGCCTGCGTTCAGGCTTGGGCAAAATCCGAAGAGGAAGCGCAAAATTCGGTGAAATCAGTCCGCATCGAAACCGGTTCGGTCATCCAGGCTTCAAATACGACTGACGATAATTGGTCGGTTTCGTATCAAATTCTCGTTCCGCGCAACACGAATCTTAAATTAACCGCCAATAACGGCGGAATTTCGATTGATTCGGTCGAGGGTAATCTCGAATTTGAAACGAAAAACGGCGGAGTCAGCGTGAAAAATGTCGGCGGAAATGTGCGCGGCAGAACGCAAAACGGCGGCGTAAAAGTGAGTTTATCGGGCAACGCTTTTAATGGCAGCGGGCTTGATGTCGAAACGAAAAACGGCGGCGTGAAATTGGAATTGCCGTCAAATTACGCGGCAAATATCGAAACCGGAACGGTCAACGGCGGTTTTAAGAGCGATTTTGCCGAACTCAAAGTTGAAAAAGACGACAACAACCGCTGGTCGCGAAACAAACGCGTCAACGCCGGCATCAACGGCGGCGGCGCGCTCCTTCGCGTCGTCACGACCAACGGCGGCGTGAAAATCAGTTCGTCCGGTAATTAAAGTTTTGCTTTGCAGAGATTCGGCGTTTAAGATACGGAAAAGAATAATTCTCCAAGCTATATTTTTCTGCAATTTTACAAACGCTCCGGTTTCCTCTTTGTGAAGCAAATAAATAGAGCCGATCTTCCAATATTGAAGATCGGCTCTATTTTCAATTTTGATCTAAAAACGTGCAGATTTTGAAGAAACTTTTGGCTTGAAAATTAGTTAGAGGCACTTAGATTTTCGCCGCAAGCGGCACA
Organism: uncultured Blastocatellaceae bacterium; assembly: GCA_964444245.1. GTDB lineage: Bacteria > Acidobacteriota > Blastocatellia > Pyrinomonadales > Pyrinomonadaceae > JAHCHG01. The sequence goes on from CAYUGW010000237.1 coordinate 5,537, forward strand.
AAATTGAATATCAAGATTCATATTCTGCGGAATATAACAAGTCGTAACGGCTTTGCAACTTGGACAATTTTTACGAAAACTTTCTACCGCATTTTCTTCTATTTCCCCAGTCCATTCCATACAAACACCTCTGCCTTGTTTTTTTGCTTGTTTGCAAGCGGTTTCGGCTCTTGCTCTTAATGTTTCAAAATCGCATTCGTCAACTTTTACAACATAGCCGAAACTTACGCTGACCGGAAAATCATGCCCGTTGCCGGAAACAAAACAAGACTCGAAGAAATTTACACATTCTCTAAACTCATTTAGAGAATCTTTGTGAAGTAAAATGACAAATTCATCACCGCTTTGCCGAAATGCCTGCGCTTTGCAATTTTCAACAAATAATTCCTGAATTTTGATCCCGACTTGGCTAATTGCGGCATCACCGTTGGCGTAACCGTATTTGCCATTTATAAATTTGAAGTCATTAATATCCGCGAAAACGACAATATTCGGATTGTCTTCGGAAATCCCGAAAGTTTCTTTGGCTTCGCTTAAAGCGAGCGAATTTTGAAGTGGAGTTTTATCATCGGAGCGAGCGGCTTTTTCTAATTCGGCAACTGCGTTGAGAAGTGAGTCAAGAGCATCTTTTAGCATCACGGATGCAACCTCAAATCGGCTTGATTAAGAAAATTTTCAGATTGTTCAACTAAATCGCCGTAAAGCCAATCTTCGATTTGTTCAATTTCCATTTCGGGAAATTGCGGTGCGCGGCTTTCCAATGTCCAGTATTTTCCCTGATAAAGAAAAAGAACTTTAGCGGCAAAACGTCCGAGACGATAAAAGTTAATTATCTGTAAACCTTTTTCATTAAATTTTTGTCGCAGGGCTTGATGAAGCGATAAAGGTTGATTTCCCAATGCTCCGCCGATCACGCCTCCGGCAACCGTTCCGCCTGAATTTTGCGTCAGGGCATAACCTAATAAACTGCCAAGAATTGCGCCTCCCATTGTCCCGCGTGGACGCGGCTGTCGGTATTCAATTCCGTTCGGATATTTTGGCGTTTCATTCATATCAGACATTATAGCAAAAGATTTCTCAAATTTATTATAAAATTTTAAGCCTTGGGGTGCGCTTTGTCATAGACTTCGATCAGTTTTTCCAT
>CAYUGW010000238.1:0-6674 GCA_964444245.1 uncultured Blastocatellaceae bacterium
AACAAATTCAGATTTGTCGGTTAAATTCTGATACAAAAGCCAGCTTCCAAAAATCGCAATAATCAAAGCAAACGCGCCGGTTACGGCGATTTTCGGGGTTGAAAAAACTTCAACCAAAGTTTCCCAAAAGGATTTTGCCGAAGCGTTATTTTCTGCAGAATTCTTTATTTCTGCGGCTTCGATGCTTTTTAGTTCTTCGACCTGTTTAAAAAATTGCCGCGAAAATTCAACTCTTTCTCTACGCTTTTTTGTTGTGAGAAATGCCTGCTCGAACTTTGATCTTTCCGCCGGATTCATCCAACTGCGAACGTATTTTTCGATCAGATCATCTTCAAATGCCTTGATTTCCTCAAATAATTCGGCATTTGCGAGAAATTTGTCTTCAAATTCGATTCTTTCGTCTTCGGTCATTTCGCCGAAAAAGAATTTTCGTATTAAATTTTTGCTGTCCGTTTCTGTTTTCACTTTTTTTCCAGCCCGCTAATAGTGTCTAAACTCAAAAAAACATTTCACCGATGTCCGCAAAACAATAAAAATATCTCGTCTGCAAAGGTTTAAATCTTTTCGTTGCAACATTCCTTCGTACATTTTTCCAGTTTTGTTTTAAGTCTGGAAATACGGATTCGCAATGTATTCAGATTGAACCCCGATTTTTCCGCCAAACGCTTTCGTTTCACAATCATTGTTGCTTCGTCGGTATCGAAATACTCGATTAAAAGGTTTCTTTTCTCAACCGGAAATTCCGCCAGACATTTATTCAAACAAGCGAATTTTTTGTCTTTTAATTCGTCTTCTTCGGAAATATTTTCCGGCGAATTTTCAAGCGAATTTTCTTTCAATTCTTCTTTTCTTAAACTTTCACGCCTGTTTTCAAGCAGCACGAATTTGGCTACCGAAACGCTGTAAGCCTCTGCGTTTTCAATCTTTTCGCCTTCAATAATTTTCTTCAACACGCGATCAAACACAATATCGGTGAGTTCTTCCGTATTTTCACAATCGCGCCACTCGAAGAATTTTTCGAGTCTTGCGCGCAAAGCGACATATTTCTCCGCCGCTTGCTCCCGATCACGGTCAAGCGTTTGAAGAAATTGTTCAAAATCTTTTTTTGATAATTCTTTGAGCATTAATTGCGAAAAAAAATTAAACTTTTGCCTTTTTAATCATTTCCAAAATTCCATCTTGAATAATTTCAACACGAGCCGTTTGATTTTCCGTTAAAGATTAAGAAAAAGTTTGCGTTTCGCCGCCCTTTATTTCATATTCGGTCAGATTATTTAAAGTAAGATTGGTCGTTTGATTTTGAGCAAACAAATTTGAATTGAAAACACCTAAAAGCAAAATAAAACCCAAACGGGAAAAGTTTTGAATGATATTTTTCCGGTTCGGGAAATTTTTTCGGGCTTTTTTTGTTTAATCATAAAATCTGAAATTTTTGTGCTTTTTTGAAATAATAAAAATCCTATCGGTTTTTCTACTATAAATTGTCTTAACAATTATTTCCATTTAATTTCACAAGCGGTTTATTTTTATTAATAATCAACAAAAAAAACGGAATCATCATAAAAAATGATTCCGTTTAAAAGTATTTTCAAATAAATCTTAGAAATTGAATTTACCTGAAAATTGAATTCGTCTCGAACTGCTGTCAATTGTTGTTCGAATTCGACCGAATGTTGAAGCATTCGCCGTTGTTGTCGGAAGTCCGTAATTTACTGAGTTAAATACATTTTTCGCATCAATTCGGATTTCAAAATTTGAACTTTCGGTAAATCTGAATTGTTTTGAAAGCGACATATCAGCGCGGAAATCCGGCGGACCGATAAAGTAATTTCTGCCCGTGTTGCTGAATTCACCCGGTGCAGGTTGTGAAAACCGGGATCTTTGCTCGGTGTTAAATAAATAGCTCGTACCATTTTCTTCGGTAACGCTTCCCAAATTTCGCGGACAACCATCACAGTTGGCGGGTGTCGTTACCGTATTTGAAAATGTAAATAATCCCGAATAAACCGTGAACGGACGACCGCTGGAATAATTTACAAGTCCTGCAAGCTGCCAACCGCCAACTGCCCAATCCAGTCCCAAAGGAATGTCAGATAAGAACTTGCGTCCTTTTCCGAAAGGCAGTTCCCAGACATATTGAAGATTAAAAATGTGGCGGCGGTCAAAATCAGACCAGGCGTAATTTAAATCACGGTCTAAATTATTAAACGCGGTACTGCTTGCCGATTGAACCGATCCTGCACTTGCAATGGAGAATGTCGGGTCAAACGAGCCGTTGTCTTTTGAAATTGACCAGGTATAACTTCCTTGAAATCCGAGTCCGTTTGAAATTCTGCGTCTGAAAATAAGCTGTAATCCTTGATAACGGGAATACTGCTCGGTATCCAAAACGCGGACGGTTCCAAATTGCGGAAACGGAACGAAAAGAAACGGGCTAAATCCATTGGCAACAATCATTTGCTGACCGGCTAAAGTTCTGCTCGATACGGAAATAGCAGCCGATGCAACATTCCCATTTCCGATGTTGGTCGCGTTCGTTGAACGAAAAGTTGCACTTCCGGCATCATTAGTTGCACTTCCGGTATAAAGCGCATTAATCAGCGGACTATTATAAAGTGGTATTGAAGGATCGTTGGCTCTCGCTATCAAGTTATTACGAATCGCATTAAATTCATCAAAGAAACTGTTAAATCCGCCCGGTTGGGCGTAAATGTCAGCTTGATTGGCATTGTATGCCCCGAATAAATTCTTACCGCGATTGTTAATATAATTAACTTCTAAAACACTTCCCGCAAATAATTCCTGTTGGAAACTCACCGACCATGAACGAAGTTCGGGATATTCACTTCTCGGATCGAAAACCGTTTGAAGCCCCGTTCCGAATGAAGAAGGCTGTCGCAAAACATCTGGTGTTTCATCCGGAGTTAAAACCTCCAAACCATTTCGCAGAAGTCCGCCGCCTTGTCCGAAACTGGTATTAAAGACACCGATATTATTACCCGGTGCGCTTTGGAAAAGCTGTGCGCCGTTAATTTGCGAATTTAATCGGTCGTAAGCAATCCGGTAATTGGCTCTAATTGAGGTTTTGCCTGTACTGAACGGATCCCATGCAAATCCGATTGAAGGGCCGAAATTGTTAAAATCGTTTTCAAAAAGACTGCCTTCTTCCCAACGGATTGTGTTGGTTGGCGTTCCGTCAACAGCAACCAATTGATTTGGCGCAAGAACCGGAAGTCCGCTTGAAGTCGGAGAAAGTTTAACTTCATATCTAAGACCTAAATCCAATAAAAGATTCGGTCTGATTTTCCATGAATCCTGAAAATAAAAATCGAGTTCAGGATAAAAATGGCGGAATGTCCAGCGCGTTCCCGGTGATTCAAATGAATTTCCGTCTTGAGAAGCAACAAATGCCTGACTATGTGTGCCGACACGACCTAAATAATCATTGATTTGACTGCGAAGTCTGGCTAAATCGTTTGTGTTAATTCCTGTTCCGGGTAAATTAAAATCATCAAAATCACTATTTACCGCAGCACTAAAATTAACGATGCCTTCGATTTGAGTTCCGCTGACTGATGAACGGCTGTCCGTATGTCTGCCAAACCGTAGATTAACTCCGGTTTTGAGAACGTGCGAATTCAAAACGTATGTAAAATTATCTACGAACTGCAAAGTTCTAAGCGATCTGATGTTTCCGAAAACATTTGTGTTCGGCGTTGTTACAAGATTAAAAGTAAAATTGTAAAACGGATCGGTTTCGGGTGCGATAAAATCAAAACTAAACGCGCTGTAGCCGAAAATAAATTCATTAGTCGTTTTACTTGTCGGCGAGAAACGGTGATTTATTGCCAAATTTTTCGGCTTTCGGTCGGTTACAACCAAAATTGGAGTTCCCGGAAATGCCGAACCTCCGCCGTTGACCGAATCGCCGAAACTTTGCTGTCTGCCCTGAGCATACCTTCCGTAAATCGTATTTGTATCGGAAAATTTATAGTCAATGCGTGTGACAAAATCAAATTGTTTTTCCTGCTGCGGCGCGAGAAAATTGAACCCGGCAATATTTAAACCATCACCTGCACCGTAATCATTCGGGAGCGGCATTGAATTAAATACAGCAAGCAGCGCAGGATCAATTCCAGTTCCCGATGGATTTAAGCCGATATTATAATTTTGAATACAGTTTGTAGCAGTTGTATCGGGACAGGTTGGAAATAAAGGGTTTCCGTTTGAATCAACCGAAGCACCTGTTGTTCCAGCCGGATTGTTTCTTCCACCTTGAACATAACGAAAAATACCGCTTCTTGCTTCAGGTGTGTAAACAGTTCTTTGCACAAGTCTTGTTTCATTTGCTCTTAAGAATTGTAAGTTGACGAAAAAGAATGCTTTATCCCGCATAAGCTGAAATAACTTTGTTCCTTCGCCAAACCCGGGATTCATAATCGGACCGCCGATACTTCCACCATAAATATGTTGAATAAATTTTCGTCTCGGAACTCCCAATAGATTATTTTCAAATTCATTAGCATTTACGCCCGGTGTTTGAAAATATTCAAACAGGTTTCCGTGAAAATCATTTGTTCCCGAGCGCGTAACAAATGTAACCTGTGCTCCGGTGCTGCGTCCTAATTCCGCCGTAAAATTATTTGTTACAATCTGAAATTCCTGAATCGAATCGGGATTCGGGCGAAGCGGCGTAAAATTGGAACCGCCCGCGCTCGATTCGTTGATGTCAATTCCGTCCAGCGTATAGTTAAAAGAACGATCACGCGAGCCGTTGACGTGAATGCCGCCGCCGGTATTTGTTCCGACTGAAACTCCGGGCTGGAAATTTACCAGATCGAGCGGATTTCTGCCACGCAGTCCGACAATCGGCAAACTTTCAACAGCTTTTTGCTCGATGACCGTACCGAGATTTCCTGATGAACTTGTTTGGACAAGTTCAGCCGTATTCTCGACCGTAACAACAGCCGAAACATCCCCAACCTCTAAAGAAATATTTACCGTTGCCGGTTGATTGATGTAAACATTATTTTTAGTTGAAACAAATTTTTTAAAACCCTCCTTTTCAACCGATATCGTATATTCGCCGACTTGAATCAAATCGAAGGTATAATTTCCATTTGCTCCTGTCGTCGTTGTTATTACAGTTCTTGTTTTTTCATTGGTTAAAGTTACTAATGCTCCCGGAACGACCGCTCCGGTGCTATCTGTAACCGTTCCGGTAAATCTTGAAGTTGTTCCCTGTGCAAGTATGGAATTAGTCATACCGAACACAACCAAACAAACCATAAAACACACAAAAATTGACTTTTTGCTCATCTCTGTTCCTCCGAATAAATAAATTTTTACAGCTATGAAAACGAATGTTAAATTGATAAAAAATAATTCAAATTAACACAAAAAGAGAATGCTTCCTATTAACCCGAATTTTTAGATTGTAAAACAAAATATATAAATAATAAAAAGTATAATAACTGATTTTTATATAAATTGAAATATCAATAAGGGAAAAAAATAGAACAAGGTAAAGGTTTAAGTTATTCAAATTTCTGAAATAATAGAGAAGCAAGTGTGATATGTGGTAATATTTTTATAAACTTATGAAGTTATTGGCAATAACAATTCTACATTTATTGTTTTTGACACATATTTCTGTATATTCGCAAAATTACTCCGCCGAACAAATGCAGAAAGGCTTACAGCTTTTAAAAACAGAAAACTTTGATGAAGCAATTAGGGAATTCACATTAGTTTTAAACTCCGAGCCGGAAAATTTTCAAGCCCGGCTCGGTTTGGCAATTTCGTTGATCGGTCTGGAAAAATTTGCTGAAGCAAGCCGTGAAATTGCCAAACTTCTGGCGCGGGATCCGAAAAACCCTCAGCTTCTCGAAATGGCGGCGCAGGTTTTCTGGCGGCAAAAACGCTATATCGAAACCGAAACCGTTTTGAAACGGCGGTTGGATTTAGGCAATCAAACGGCGGAACTCTGGGCTTTATTCGGCGATGCGCTCGACGCGCAGAAAAAAACGATCGAAGCAGTTTCGGCTTATAAAAAAGCGATCGAATTAAAAACGGATTCGATTGATTTTCGCTACGCGCTCGGTTCGCTTTATTGGAAACTGGTGCTTTTTGAAGAATCGGAAAGAGAATTTCTCGAAATTTTGCGGATTCAGCCCGGTGAACCAAGGGCTTCTTTTAATCTCGGCGACATTTATTTAAGCCGCGGCGATGCCGGAAAAGCCGTCCCTTTTTTAGAGGTTTCGGCAAAAGCCTTTCCAAAAGAATACGATCCGCAATTTGCGCTCGGACGCGCTTTTTTATTATTAAAAGATTATTCAAAAGCTATAAATTATTTAGAAACGGCGGTTAAACTGCGCCCGGAGATCGCCGAAGGATTTTATCAACTCGGACTTGCTCTTCGGCGTTCTGGTAAAGTAAAAGAATCGCAGATCGCTTTTGAAAAAGCCAAACAATTGCAGAAAAATAAACTCGATGCAGAGAAAAAACTTTATCCCGATCAGTAATAACAATTGATTTAGTTTGAAGTTATCGAATTTTAGTCATCGAAGATGACGATATATTTGTAGCCCATAACGCTGGGTTTTCGAGAAAAAGTATTGAAAATTATACCAACTCTCGCGCGAGAGTGACATATTTTATGCCGCTATTTTCAA
>CAYUGW010000239.1:0-6671 GCA_964444245.1 uncultured Blastocatellaceae bacterium
TTTTGCGCGTAAAAATTTGCGGGAAACAAAAGCAAAATTAAAATCAGCAATAAAATTTTTTTCATAACAGTTTTCATTCCTTGTGTGCGGCGGAAAATATTCAATTCGGAAGATTCCGGTTTTTGTCGTGTTGAATTTATCTTCGCATATTTTTGCCGTATTTATAAATTTTTTCGAAATTTCAAATTCAAACATTCCTTTTCCTTTCCTGTGTGTCGAAAAAATTATTTCGGTTACAAAACAAAAATTTTGAAAGCAAACTTGTAACCTTTTTCGCGGGTTTGTCACACACATTCGACAGGGCTTTCAAAATGCCCTCGAAATAAATTTTATAGGAGCTAAATTATGAACAAATTATTTTTTAATAAGAACAAAAACACTGTTTCCGCAAGAAACTTTTTACGGACAATTATTTTCAGCATGTTTCTTTTGCTGAATGTTTCTTTTGCTATCGGTCAGGTCGCACCGCGAATTCCGTCTGCGGATGCGAACGGGAATTTCAGCGATATACAAGTTGACGGCGACCGCGTGAAAATAGTTTCCCAACCCGGCACGCCCGGAAAAATTCAGATCAAACTCGATGCCGACAGCAGTTGGTGGCATTCACTTAATGTCAAAAAGAAAAACGGCACAAACGTCTATGTCGAACAGCACTATGGCGGATTTTTGAACGGCAAAGATGTTATCGAAATTAACGGCAGCGATTTGAATAATACTTTCAGTTTGGATTTTTGGAAAGCAAAATTTTTGGGTGTTCATACGCATGTGATGAGCGAGACTTTCCGCAAAAGAGATTTTCTCGGTCGAAGCGTGAAATTCGTCTGGCAGGAGGGTTTAGCCAGTGATTCGGTAAACTATTCCTTAAAACCGATAAACGACACAATGACTGTTAACGGGCAGAAATTAACGATAAAAAGCTCCGAAAATGGGCGAAAGGGTTACGCCACGATAAAATTTCAAACTGCGATCAGTTCGAGAACGTCGCTCAATTTTTATGACCGTTCCGGGACTGGAAAAATGATTACCAAAGATTCGGGCAGATACAATCCCGCGACCAAAACCCTGCAAATACCTTTGAAACAGCTTAAATCAACAATCGAACTGGAATTTTGGACGGCAAAGTTTTTAGGCGTTCAGACAAAAATGGGGTCGAGGAAACTTTTCCGCGAGAGGTTTGACGGTCGCACGATAACGATCCTTTGGGGTAAGGCGGTCGAGCCGATCAACTACAGATTGAAAGTTGACGGCACATTTGCAACGATCAAAAGCACCGAAAAGGGCACACCCGGTTATGCAACCATCGTTTTTAAAACCAATAAGCCCGGGTGGACGGCACTTAGTTTTAAAAATCGAAACAACACGTACAGAACGATTTCCAGACAAGGCGGCTACACTCCGCGTTCGGGATTTATAAAAATTCCGATTAAAGATTTGCCTTCTACCGTCAGTCTGGAATTTTGGACTGCCAAATTTTTAGGTATTCACACTTATATGGGAAACAAATTAATTGCCAATGACCGTTTTGACGGACGAGTCGTTACAATAACTTGGAATAAGTGAGTATAAAAATAATTAAATGCCGCCGAGCAAAAAAGGGATCGGCGGCATTTTGAAAAATTATTTTTTCGCAAAGAAAGCGAAAACAATTTTCTATATTGCTTAAAGAAAAGTTCGGACAGTTTTGAAAAAGTTGTTTTTTGAATTGCCGTCTGCTTTAGCTGACGGAACTCGAAACATAAATATGCACAAGGCTTTAGCCAAATATCTGAAAGAATAAAAATCATCCTTAGAGCTTTAGCTAAAGCAAAAAGGATGATTTGATAAATATTTTAATTTCGGCTAAAGCCTTGTGTTTGCTGATTTTATTATCCGTCAGCTAAAGCAGACGGCAATTCAAATAAAAACTTACCATTAAAATAGCGGTAGAACCTATTTTATTTTGTATTTCTGTAACCTTTTTTCGTTTTTCGGCACACAAGAGCGCACAGCAAATTAAATTTGAAAAAAAATTAAAACGGGAGAAACAAAAATGAAAAACACGATTACAAAATTATTTATCGCATTAATAACAACCGCCGCTTTGACGGTTCTGACTTTCGCTCAAAACTCGCAGGATTTTTTAATTACAAAAAATTCGGTCGGCAAAGTTCGGCTCGGAATGACCATCGGCGAGGCGAAAAAAATCTGGAAAGATTATAAATTCGAACGCACATCGGACGGCGAATTTTCCGCTCTGATCGCCGTTAAAAAAGGCAGCCGGCTTTTGATGACGATGAACGCAAATGAAAAAGGTTATTTGAATGAAAAATCGCCGATTCAGGATAATGCCCGCATCGAATTTATCGAAGTTTGGGATAAAAGTTTCAAAACTATTGAAGGCGTTTCGCCGCAGATGCTTCTCAAAACGGCGGAAAAAATTTACGGGAAAATAAAAAACATCACCCGCAGCGAAATCGAATCGAGAGAATATGCCGAATTTACAAAACAACCTGAAGGGATTGATTTTCGGCTGTCGAGCAAAGCGGATTTCGCCGCAGTAAATTACCAGCCTGATGAAAGAGGCGTTGAAGTATCGAAGCAATTTGTTCCGTCCGCCTATATTTTCAATATAACAATCGCAGACCGCGCAGATGATTCAGAAACCGTCGAAAACGGCGAAACAAAATTTACGAGTTTTTACACCGATCTGAAAACCGATTGCAGATCGGAAGAAAGCGACGAGGGCGGACACGTTTCGACATTTTGCAAGGGCGCGGGAAATTACCACATTCATTATTTTGACAGCGCGACGACTTTGGAATTTTACGCCGAAACTTTAGACCGCGAAAAAAGCATTCATCTTGCATCGCAAAGCCTGAATTATCCGGAACAAAACAGCAAAATCGAATGGCGGATTGCTGACGGGAAACCTTTTGCGGTGATTATGCCGGTTTATGAATACAAAACGAAAGACGGTTTGATTGATTATCCGGCAGAAATCATCAACGAAAAAACAATCGTCAAAGGGTTGGACGGTTTTGAAAGAATTAATAACACGGAAAAGGGAACAGGCGCGATCAATCGAATCAGAGATTTAGCCGACCGAGAGTATTTGGAAGCCGTTATTCCGGCAAAACGCATTGAAATTCCGGCGGACAAAAACGAGATAACGCTTGAAGATTTTCTGGTTAAAGGCGATGAAAAAGCAAAATATCTGTTCAAAGCCGAAAAAGGAAAACGGATGACCGTAACGATTGAAACGCTCGATTTTGCGGGTGAAGAAGGTCCCATAATGTATGGAATCGTCACCGCGCCGAACGGCGAAAGCTACGGTCAGCCGGGCGGAATAATTTTCGATTCGGTTTTGGATGAAACAGGCGATTATGAAATTATGGTCGCTCAAAATAAAGCCAAATCGAATGCGGCAAATATTCGTTTCAAAGTAAAAATCACTTTAGAATCGGCGGAAATAGTCAAATAATCGAAGAATTCCGATTATTTGACAGAACGTTTTAACTGCTTACAATTGAAAGACCTACTTTTTAAAAAAACTTGGAGCAGATTTTTCAATTGGCAGAACTAACAACAGAAGGTTTTGAAAAACTTTTACAGCGGCTTGACGCAAATCCGGCGCAAGCCGCCGAAAAGTATGAAGAACTGCGTTTGAAATTAGTAAAATTTTACAGTTGGCGCGGATGTCCCGACGCGAGCGCGGACGCGCTTGCCGACGAAACGATCAACCGCGTCGCCGTGAAATTGGAAGAAGGAATCGAAATTGATAGTTTAAATGCTTACGCCTGTCAGATTTCGAGATTCGTCTGGCTGGAATTTTCCCGAAAGCGAAAGGAAGATAATTACGGAGACGATCTGCCCGAGCAAGTGGTCGAACCGGAAACGGCGGACGAGCCGGACGAAAGATTACAGTGTTTGAAAAAATGTCTGTCGGAAATTTCAAATGATGCGAAAGACCGCGAATTGATTATCGGTTATTACGACCGCGACACGGGAGAAAAACAGAAAGAAGCGCGCCGGTCGCTGGCGGAAAAATTCGGTTTAAAGTTGAATGCTTTGAAAGTAAAAGCCTGCCGTTTGCGCGTGAAATTGGAAAAATGTATTAGCGAATGCGCGGCGGCGGCGTAACCGAAATCGAATTTTCGACACTTATCAATGGGAAGTTATGGCGGAAATTGATCCGAAAAATCTGGAAGAAATGAAACGTTTTTTGTTTCACGAATCGTCTGATGCCGAACGCGAAGCGATGGAAGATCGTTTTTTCTCGGACGAAGAGGTGTTCTACGATTTGATGGAACTGGAAAATTCTTTTGTGGACGCTTACGCTCGCGGCGAACTAACGGGCGAAGACTTAAATCGCTTTGAAGCGAGCCTTGAAAAATCGCCCGAAAGACGCGAAAAAATCAATAATGCAATGGCTCTTAATTCCTTTATCAAGGAAGAAAAACAGACCGCTCAAAAAAACTTAGCAACGGCTGAAACTTTGCCGACCTTCCGGGAAAAAATCGCATCTTTTTTCACCTTGCAAATGTCGGCAATGCGGTATGCTTCCGCCGCTTTGATATTTTTATTAACGTGCGGAACGTTTTTTTTATTGTATGAAAGAATTCGTCTCAACCGGGAATTATCAAACTTTCAGGAAAATCAAAAAAGCGTTGAACAGCTGCAAAAACAGGAACTCCAACTGCAAAATCGGTTAAATGAAATCCGCGAGCGTGAGCAAAATCTGCAAAAACAAATCAGCGAAACGCGGGGCGAAAACGAGATTTTAAATCAACAACTCGAAAGCGAAAACGCGGAGCGCGAACGGCTCGAAAACGAGTTGAATCGTTTGAAAAACCTGCAGAAAAATCTCCCCGGGCAAAGGCAGCAGCCGAAACCGACAATTGCCACCGTCGTTCTGTCGCCGTTTCTCGGCAGCCGCGGCGAAAGCGAAAATAATATTAAAACTATTAAACTCGATGCAAATATCAAAAGAATACGCGCGACTTTGCATCTGCCGAAAGAGGCGAGTGCCGAACTGTTTTTGGTAAGATTTAAGGGCGAAATCGTTGCGTCAAAACAAAAGCCGCGCACGACAAAATCGGGAATTAAATTTATAATCGTTACGCTTCCGGCAGATCAACTTTCGAGTGAAGCTGAAAATGTCATTTCGGTCTTTGGAAGCGATGGCGTAAGATATGATTTCATTCTGAAAATTCAAAATTAAATTGAAGTACCAAATAAGTTTTCATTGTGAATAATTTAAATTTTTAAAGATTCCGATTAAAAATCCGTGTCCATCTATGCTACTCTGTGGTTTCAAAATTTTCATTTATTCAGAATAATTCGTGGCTAAAATAATACTTCCAAATTCAACCATCGGCGTTTTCGGAAGCGGACAACTCGGGCGGATGTTTGCCATCGAAGCGCGAAAAATGGGTTATCGCGTTCACACATTTTCGCCCGCCAACGACACGCCGACCGGACAGGTTGCCGATTTTGAAACCGCCGCCGATTACGGCGATTTAGAAAAAGTCGAAGAATTTGCGCGCTCGGTTGATGTCGTAACCTTCGAGTTTGAAAATGTGCCGTCGCGGACGGTCGAAACCGCCGCGCAGTTCGTCGCGGTTTATCCGAAGGGCGAAATTCTGCATACGACGCAAAACCGTCTGCGGGAAAAGAATTTTTTGTCAAAAAACGGTTTTCCGGTCGCGCCGTTTCGTCATATCAAAACGATTGACGATCTGTATCACGCCGTGCAGGAAATCGGCGCACCGGCAGTTTTGAAAACCGCCGGTTTCGGCTATGACGGCAAAGGTCAAAGCCGGATAAATTCGAGCGCGGACATCGAAACCGCCTTTGACCGGCTCGGCGGAAAGGAATCGGTTTTGGAAGCGTTTGTTGATTTTGAAAAGGAAGTTTCGGTCGTCGCGGCGCGTGACCAAAAAGGAAATTTCGCGCATTACGGCGTGATCGAAAACGCACACACAAACCATATTTTGGACGTTTCTTTTGCGCCGGCTTTATGTTCGGAAAAGATTTTTAACCAGGCAATCGAAATCGCCCGGAATGTTGCCGAAACTCTTGGTTATGTCGGAACTCTGTGCGTCGAATTTTTTCTGACGAAAGACGAAAAATTGCTTGTCAACGAAATCGCTCCGCGCCCGCATAATTCGGGACATCTGACGTTTGACGCGTGCGTTACGTCGCAGTTTGAACAGCAACTCAGGGCGGTTTGCGGTCTGCCGCTCGGCTCGACCGAATTTTACAATTCGTGCGCGATGGCAAATCTGCTCGGTGATGTCTGGCAAGCAGGCGAACCGGATTGGGAAAAAGCCCTGCAAATCGAAAACGTCAAACTTCATCTCTACGGCAAACAGGAAGCGCGAGCGGGGCGCAAAATGGGGCATCTGACGGCAATCGCGGAAACTGCTGAAACAGCGGTCGAAATTGTAAAGAAAGCAAAACAAATTTTAAACACATAGAAATATAGGAAACATCATTACTGAGCGGCATTGGAATTGCTTGAGCCGGAAAAGAAAATTTGCCCGCGAAAGAACGCGAAAAAGGCGCGAAAAAAAGAAAAAGACCGCGCACGGATTTTTTCTTTAGCGTCCTTTCGCGTTCTTTCGCGGGAACAATTCTTAAAAAAAAAGAATAAATTCAAGGCGAGCAAACATCGTGCCGCTCAGTAATGA
>CAYUGW010000240.1:0-6667 GCA_964444245.1 uncultured Blastocatellaceae bacterium
ATTTATCAAACAGGTCGAAGAACTAAAAAGTATCGAAGCCGCAGAAGTAAAGAATTCTACAGAAAACAAAGCTTCGGCAAAATCCTTTTGGGAAACTTTGATTGAAGTTTTTACAACCCCCAAAATAGCCGTAACCGGCGCGTTTGCTTTGATTATTGCGTTTTTTGGAAGTTGGCTTTTGTATCAGAATTTAATTGACCAATCTGAATTTGTTAAAAATGATAATAAAAATGTTGAAAATCCGATTAAAACCGAAACGCCTGTGGAATTAACTGAAAATAATCAGGAAAATCCCGGCTTTGAAAATAATCGAAACCAAACGAAAACTGAAGATAATTCTCAACAATCACCGACCAATACGAATGAAAATCGTAATGAATCAACGAATAAACCAATCGAAGAAATAAAGAAAACCCCAACCCCGATCAAAACGCCGATACAAAGAGCGGCACCGAATCCGGTTCTCGCTTTATTTCCGGGAACGGTGCGTTCGGACGGAAAAAACTACATTTTGAAGTTGCCGAAAACAGCAAAAGCGGCGACATTTCAGTTAAATTTAGATACAACCGATTACAAAAACTATACGGCACAATTAACCGATGCAGATGGAATTGTCGTTTTTCAAAGCGGAAATTTACGCGCCGTAAAATCTAAAATCAATTTCAAAATTCCTGCCGCAAATCTCAGGAAAGGCGATTTCATAATCAAACTTTTCGGCAAAAATGACGCAGGCGAAAACGAATCGGTCGCCGATTTTCAATTCCGCGTAAACTAGTAGCCATCTCAAAAATACAAACCATCGTTAAGCAAGCGGTCTATGACCGCGTTTCACTGTTAATTTATAAGGGAAACACGGTCATAGACCGCTTGTTTAACCAAATATTTTTTTGAGAAAACTTCTAATAAAATCTAAATTCTATCCTTTATTTGAAGACGACATAGGTCGTCTTTTTTTTTTGAAATCAAAAAAATTGAAATGTTTTTTCGGTTTCCGACACTACTTTTAGCGAGGATAAAAATTATGAAACGAAATTTTAATTTAATCATAACGTTGAACATTTTACTGGTTGTCGTTTTGGCTTGTGAATTTACGACGGCGAACTTGAGCGAAATTACATTTTCAGATGACGAAACGGGTAAAAGGAATTTCATTTCGGCAACACAGAACAAAAAAATTTACGCGCTTTCCTCGATCAATAATACGAAAGGAAAACACATCATCCGCTGGAAAGTAACCACCAGCGAAGGCAAAGAACTCAGTCTTCCCGAAAACGAAATAAAAATCGAAGGCGCAAGAAAAATCTGGCTGACTTTGACGCTCAATCCGCAGGCATTTCCCGAGGGAAAATATAATTTTCAAGTAACGCTGATCAATGAAAAAGGCGATAAGGAAATTGATACCAAAACGGCAGTTCTCGAGGTTAGAAATTAATTCTGAATAAAATTTTATTGAGGTAACAATTAAAAATGAATAAAACAATACTTTACGCAATAACGGCAATTTTATTTTTATCAACTTTTGCAACGGCACAATTCCCGAAGATAAAAATTCCGACGGTAAAAACACCGAAATTGCCGAAAATTGATAAAACGGTCCCCGGTGCAATCGGAATGTCCGGCGGGAAAAATCGTCAGAACGTAATTGATGATGGTTACACATTTTTTGAGGCGAAACCCGTAACCGAACGGAGCGAAAAATATCGTGGTGATATTTCAAAAGGTTGGACGATGACGGCACATCTTCGTTCGTTCGGCACTTATCCGAAAAACAGCGGTTTTAATGTCGTTGTCAGCAAAAACGGCAAGGCTTTAAGCAAAATGTTTTGCGAAGGTGAAACTTACCGCAGATCGGAAGATCAGGACCCGCGAACGAAAAATTTGCCGGACGACGATTATTTGATGACTGCACCGAGTTACGGATGTTATGACGAACAGAAATTCGTCGCCGAATCGGGAATATTCGACGTGCAGGTTTTTGCGGTAAACGGAGACACGGACGACGAAAAACTTCTGCGGACTTATAAGATCGAAGTTAAAGAAGCGAAGAAAATTCGTCCCGGCAACATTCCCGGCGTAACCGATTATTTTATTCAACGCCACGCCGAAGCTCCGGCGAGTATTTTGTATCTGCGACCAAGCACCGGAAGCGGCGGCGTGAAACACGGTTATCAAAACATCAACGGCGGAAGTTATCTCAAGGGAAATGTTGATATATTTTTCAATGTTGCCATTACAAATAGTGCGATAGATTTTTCCGGCGTGCCGTATGTTCGCTGTTCGGTCAACGGCGAGCGTGTGAAATTCGATAACGACGGACAGGTCAAAGAAGCATCGGTTCGCGGAGATTCAGTGAAATGGGAACGCGACGGCAAAGCACCGCAGTTCTTGGGTTTTTATCAATACTGGATAAATCTGCCGATCGTTTGGAACGGACAAGGACAGTCGGGCAATCCCGATATGACACGCAAAACCGGAAATTGGGAATGCGAACTCCGCAATAAAAATGAAATTATCCGCAAATTCAAATGGACGGTCGGAAGCGATGGTTTTCCCATCGAACACGCCGAACAGAAAAGCGGAAACATCAATCTGCACTGGGGAGCTTATCTCATCGAAACGGAATTTCCGGCGGAAGAAAATTCCATCGAAGAACGTCTGACTCCTATGCCGAATGCGGGTTTATTTTACGGAATCCAATGGAAATCCGAAGAAGGCAAAAAAATGGCGGCAAGTGTTCCGAAATTAGGCGAACCGTATTTTGTTCCGTAAATGTGAGTGAAAAATCTCTCAAAAGTTAAAGGGTTTTGAACACATTTTCAGTATTTAAAATCCTTTAACCTAAAAATCTTAAACTTATTAAAAAGGAGAAGCGAAATGACTGAAAATACACAATCGCAAATTTTGAAACCGGGACGGATTTTTGGATCTTTGGCAATTCTTTTATTGATGGTTTGTTTAGTAATAAAGATATTAGCAACATCTTGGGCAGGGACACAATCAGGTGAAATAGCAATCCAATTTCACGCCAAGTTATTAACTCTAGCCATAATGTTGGCGTTTGTCGGCTATTACAGAATTGGAGCAATCGGTAAAAATGTCGGGGCGGTGATGTTCTTTATCATAATAATACCCTTGTTTTTGCTTACTCTCCTATTATCATCAGGCGCGCGTTTGGGAGTTGTCGCTGTATTGGTGATTATGTTCTTTATGCCGCTGTGGCTTGTGTTTCATGCACTAAAGGAAAAGAGTGTTGAATTTTGGAAGCGTTTAGTTCCACTTTCAATTCCGATTTTTATAATAATTTCATCATTTTTAGGGACTACTCTAATAGGCGGAATTTTTGTATACATCGGGATCGGATTGGTTGCTGTAGTTGCTTTAATGGGTAAGGAGTAAAGACCATGATTGCATTCATGAAGTCTTAAAAAAATCAAAGGAGATAAAATATATGAAAAAATTAACGATACAATTATTAACAATCGCCATCGCCGTCATCGCATTTTCGGCAACCGATGCACTTGCACAAAAAGCGATCAATTTAGACGCAAACGGCAGGGCAACAATAAGTGCAACGATCAAGCCCTGGAAAGTTGAAGAAGGTCAAACACCGATATGGTCAATTTCGGGCAAAAATTTTGGCAATTTGAGCATAAAACAAACAAGAGGCGAAAAGTTCAAATACGAGATTCGGCGTGGAAACCAATTTTTATCGAGCGGTCACACGACAGGTTCGAATTTCACGATCAGAAGTGACGGCAAAAGCACTTACACGATCACAATCATCAACGAAGGGGACAAGGCTCGACCGATCGTTTTGACTCTAAAAGATTTGGAAGCTGACGACAAATAACTTTTGCCGTCGTAGGACATAAACGAGTTTCGCAAATTTAAGATTATGTTGAAAAATTTGACTCAAATTTATATTTATTAGAAAGTATCTATAGTTATAATTTTAAGATACTTAAATAATTATGAAAAAAGAACTGATTAAAACAACAGTCATTCTAAAAGTATTGGCTGTTGTTTTTTTATTTTGCGCTAACTCGTTTTCCCAAGATCTGCCGACAAAATTGATTCTAAATACGGCGCAACCAGCTGAAATAAAAGGCGGTGAAAAGCAGGTTTATTCGGTTGATCTGGCGGAAAATCAGACCGCTCGGGTTGAAATTGTGCAGGATGGCGTAGATGTGTCCTTAACTGCTTACAATTTGAATGGCGAAGAATTTATTATAACCGAATCGCCGTCAGGATTTTTTGGCAATGATTTGATCCTGGTTACCGCAAAAGAAGCGGGCGCATATAAAATTGAAGTTACTCCGGCAGACCCGAATGCAAAATCTGGCAAATACTCGATTGTCTTAAAAGAGATTCGCCCGACGGTTGTACAAGATTTTGAGATTAATGAAGCATCGAGAAAAATTCTCACACTTGCCGAAAACGCAACCAAGGCAAAGTATGACGGAACTGTTCAAGGACAGCGTCAAGCAATCGTTATTTGGGATGAAGCGATAGCCGTTTCAAAAATTAAACAAGACAAAGTTTGGGAAGGAATTGCACTGGTCGCTCAAGGTTTGATCTACGGTCAACTCGGTGAACTTCAAAATGCTTTGGATGCCTATTTGAAATCTTTGGAAATCTGGCTCGAGGTAAAAAATAAACAGTATGAAGGTTCGGCAGTTAATAATATCGGTATTATTTACAGCGATTTAGGGGAAAACGAGAAAGCAATTTCCTATTACGAACAAGCCATCAAAATCCAACGCGAAAGCGGCGATATTTTGAGCGTCGGAGTTTATTTAAATAATATAGCTCATTCGTATTTGATGCTTGGAAAATACGATAAAGCTGAAGATTTTTTCAGACAATCGCTTGAAATAAAGCGCACCGATACGAGAATCAGAGGGCAAAGAAGCCTTGCGATTACATTGAATAATCTCGGAAAATCTTTTGTGTTAAAAGGCAATTTCAATAAAGGAATTGATTTTTTGCAGCAATCTCTCGAATTGCGCCGCAAGGTCGAACATCATTGGGGCGTGGCAAATTCCCTGCTTAATCTGGGAAAAGCTCAGTGGGATTTCGGGCAGAAAGATGCGGGTTTTAAAAACCTCACCGAAGCCAATTTAAAGTCAAACGAGTTGGGCGACAGACGTTTAGAAGCCGAATCGTTTTATCTTTTAGCCGTAGCTGAAAATGATCTGGGAAATATCGGAAAAGCCATTGAAAATGTGAGTAAAGGACTGGAAATAATCGAACAGATTCGCGGTGAATTGGTCGGTTCTCAATCCCGCTACACTTATTTTTCGACCGTTCAGAATTATTACGAACTTTATACGGATTTGCTTGTCTCGAATTTTGAAAAAACAAAAGATAAATCATTTATTGCCAAGTCTTTGCAGATTAGCGAACAATCGCGTTCGCGAAGTTTGATCGAATTACTGCAGGAAGCAAAGATTAATTTTAAACAAAGAATTCCCGTAGAATTACTCGAAGAATTAAAAACTTCTCAGGACGAATTAAACAATAAATTTAATGCCCGTCAAAATCTTTTGAACGGCACGCCGAAACCCGAACAAATTGCCGCAATCAATGAGAAAATTATTGAATTAAATACGGAAATTCAAAGTCTTCAAACCAGAATCCGGCGCGAAAATCCGAAATATTCCGATCTGACCGAAGGCAAAACCATCACGGCAAATGAAATCCAAAAACTGCTCGATGACAAAACGGTTTTACTCGAATATAAACTCGGTGAAAAACGCAGTTTTCTGTGGATTGTCAGCCGGAATTCAATCGAAATTTTCAACCTGCCGCCGCGCCGCAGAATCGAAGAGAAAGCGCGCCGATTTTATGATCTAATTGTTGAAAATAATAAAGATAATCAAGACGAAATGCTCGACTTATCTGATGAATTAAGTTCGATGTTATTATCTCCGGCAGCGACCCGGATCAAGGGTAAAAGAATCGCAATCGTGGCAGACGGTGTTTTGCAATTTATGCCGTTTCCGGCTTTGCAAAACCCGAATTCCGCTGAAAAAGTTTTAGCGGACGACAGTGCAACGATCGTTCTTCCATCGGCTTCCGTTTTGGCTCAACTTCGCGAAAATACTAAAAACATCGAGCCGCAAAATAACAAAATCGCCATTTTCGCCGATCCGGTTTTTGATCAAACCGATTCGAGAATTTCCGGCAATTCAAAAGTTGAAAAATTAGAATTAAGTTCAAATCTTTCAGAAGTTAAGCGGGATTTTAACTTTGGAAATTCATTGCCGAGACTGCTTTTTTCCCGGCAGGAAGCGCGAAGCATTCAGCTTTTGTCGAACAACGATCAAACAGTTGTCAAAATGGATTTTGACGCGAGCGTACAGAATCTTGAAACCTCAGATATTTCGCAATACAGAATTCTGCACTTTGCCACACACGGTTTTTTGAACACTGCACGACCGGAATTTTCCGGTCTGGTTTTATCGCTGTTTGATAAAAACGGTCGGCAGCAGGACGGGTTTTTGAGTCTTAATGACATCTATAATCTCGAACTTTCCAGTGATCTGGTCGTTTTGTCGGCTTGCCAGACGGCTCTCGGAAAGGAAGTTCGCGGCGAAGGTTTGATCGGACTTTCGCGCGGATTTTTATACGCCGGTTCAAAAAAAGTTATCGCCAGTCTGTGGAA
>CAYUGW010000241.1:0-6661 GCA_964444245.1 uncultured Blastocatellaceae bacterium
AATTTATGATTCCGTTCGGCAAAGCGAAAAAAGTGCGCGAAGGCTCGGATGCAACAATCGTAACTTTCGGCGCGCTCGTTCACCGCTCGAATGAAGCAGCGAAACGGCTTGAAAAAGAAGGCATTTCGGTCGAAATTCTCGATCTTCGGACGCTCGTTCCATACGATTGGGAAGCGATTGCGGAAAGTGTCAAAAAAACAAACCGCGTCATCGTCGCGCACGAAGACCCGCTTTCCTACGGCTACGGCGCGGAGATCGCGGCGCGGATTTCCGATGAATTATTCGAATATCTGGACGCGCCCGTCCGCAGAGTCGGCGCGACCGATACATTCGTCGCCTACGCTCCGCAGGTCGAAGATTTCATTCTGCCGCAGGTCGAAGATGTCGAAAGTGCTTTGAGCGATTTGATGAAATATTGATGAAATTGCAAAAAAAATGTATTATTTACAATACGTTCAAGGCGATTGTTGTCGAAACGATGCCGGCGATAATCAAAAAGCCTTTCCAAAAAGCATCGGAAAACCAGATCAGGAGTATCCGATATGAAGAAAATGATTGCTAAATTTCTGCTCGTGATGATTGTTTCCATATCAATGGTCGGTATCGTCATCGCGGCAGACAATGCGGTACATAACCCGAAATTTGAAGCGATGTGTATTGATTCAAACGGGAAAAGGATCGAATCGAAAGATTGCGATCCTAATTCCTGCGGTTGTTTGTTTCACGAAATCGGACGATTTATCAAAGGAATGTTCGATTAATTTTTTCGGAATCTTGCGTGATTCGCATCAAAATCTTTCCGAAAAATAAAAAAAAGTTTGAAACTTATTATCAGTTTCAGACTTTTTTTATTTGAAGGGAATTGCTGTGCGGCAGTTTCCTTTCTTTGTGTGAATGTTTTATTTCCGCTTAATCTTCCTGTAAATTCCGATGGCGAGTCTTTCGGCAAAGCCTTCGTCAACCAGTTGATGATTGGCGCGTCCCGCCTCCCAACGCCGGAAACCGAAGGCTTTTGAAAGATCGCCGACCAGCGTCATTCCGCACATTTCGAGATATGCTTTGGCAATTTCCTTGACGGCTTTTTCGCGCGAAATTTTTTTCGACATTTCTTTCGGAAAACGCGCCTCGGCAAGCGTCCAGATATACGTGAATTTCGGTTCGTAAAAAACTTCTTGCGGAACGACCTTCATCGCCCGCTGCAATTTGTCTAACTCTTTTGTTAAATTTGCGCGTTTTTCGATTTTCGCTTCGTCGCGCAGATCGGATGTTGCCATCTCCCATTCCTTTCGCAAAACCTTCAGAATTTTCAGCGCGTCTTCGGAAAAATGGACTTTTTCTTCTTTTCTCGGCACGCCCCAGATCGCGTTAAAGGCGGGAACAAGCCGCGGCGCGACGAACATCGCCCGACCTTTGACGAGTTTTGCGTAATAAACCTTGCCGCGCATCATCACTTCGTCCTTCAAATTCCACGCCAGACTCATTTCATAATCTTTCTGCACATTGCGCGGCGTATGCGCGTCGCGCCTGCCGCAGACGGCGATATAAACGCTCGGCAAATCGGTGCGTGCGTCAGTCAGAGCAAGACAAAATCCCAAATCTTCGACCAAGGCTTCGACTTCCGGTGCCCTTTCGATTTTCAGAGTTTCCTCGCGCCGCCATTTTTTATCGCGGAATTGCCGGATTTCTTCGGGAAGTTCGGTAATTTTGCTCAAATTGTTTTTGTCCTCGAAAGTTTTAAAGTGTGCTTTATGATAAAAAATTATAGCGCAAAAAGAAAAGAAAAAACGCGAAAAACTTCGAGGAAGTTTTTCGCGTTTTTTCTTCTGACAAAGACGGAATAAGTGAGAAGTGATAATACGAATCAGCAACGAACCTATCATTTATCATTATCACTTATAATTATAACTTTTCACTTATTCCGAAACTTATTTTTCTTGATTTCAAATATCACTTATTGAATACCGATTGAACATATTCGGTTTTAATGCGCCGGAATGACCTTTGCGACCTGTTGCGGCGATGGTGACGGAATTGTTTCGCCGCGCACAGCCATTTGCCCGAGGCGCGAAAAATTGATCGAATCGGCGAGAATCCGCGCCGCTTCCTGCGGGGCGTGAAAGCCCATCGAATTTTCCGCTTCGACAAAATCAAGATAAAACTGCGCTTTGCGCTGAAAATCTCTGGCTTGTGCGAGCTGTTCGTCGGTTTTTCCGGCGGCTTTCGCGTTTTGAATATCAGTAATCAGCGCGACAAGGGCGTTCATCGCCGTATTTCTCAAGTAATATGTACGCGTTTGAATGGTTTCGGCGCGGAATTTCAGTTCTTCTTCCGACGCTTTATGACAGGTTTGGCACGCCTGATTGATATTCAGAAGCGGGCTGCGAACGTGATGATCGCTGATTTTCATCGCGCCTTCACGTCTATACGGCATATGGCAATCGGCGCACGAAACTCCGGCGCGGGCGTGAATTCCTTGACTATACAATTCGAATTCGGGATGCTGCGCCTTTAGAACATTTGCGCCTGTTCGGGCGTGAACCCAGTCCTTGTGCTGAACTTCGTCGTAATATTCCATCATATTTTCGATCTTCAGACCTTTTTGCCACGGATAGACGAGAGTTTTTTCCTCGCCTTTGAAATAATACTCGACGTGGCATTGGGCGCAGACGTAGGAGCGCATTTCCTGCCGCGTCGCCTGAGTCCTGACATCGTAATTTTCAACGCCTTGCGAAGCCTTTAAAACGCGCATTCCTTCGATAAAAGCGGGGCGCGTGATGCGCAGTGCCATTGTCTGCGAATCGTGGCAGTCGAGACACGTTACCGGATGCGTAACTTCCTTACGGGCTTCCGGATACGGCATTTTATTAAGCACGGCGAAACCTTTGAAAATATCGCCGTCGCCGAGTTTTTTGTAAGCCGTGTAAGCCGAAGCGTGGCAATTGATACAACTTCCGGGCTGCGCTACGACCGCTTGCCGCTCGGTAAATGTCTGATCTTCGAGCATATAGGCGTGTCCGCGTTCTTCGCGGAAATCAATCGCAAAAGCATAACCGTCCCACATTATTTTAAGGCGCGGGTCTTCTTCGAGCCGCGATTGCGCTACAATCGAACGCGGATCGGCATCGGTCGGCGTGCGCGGCAACGCTTCGCTTCCGCCGTAGCGCGTTCGCTCCTGATCAACCGTTTTTTTGTAATCGTCGTATTGCAGCGGAAAATTTTTGCCCCAGATTTCCGGATCAACCGTATCGTCTGTCAGTTCGACGACGCGGAAAAAAGGATTTCGCGCTTCCTGTTTGCGCTCCATAATATTCGTTAAAAGAGCGACTCCGGCGATTGCCGCCGCAAATGCGATAAAAGCGACTAAGACGAGAATTTTCGCGCTGTAAAGGCGGGATTGCTTCGGCGCGGAAGTGGTTTCCGGCGGCGTTGGTTCGGGTTTTTCTTCGGAAATCACCGGGTCTTGATGTTCTTGATTTTCTTGAATATCTTGATTTTCTTGGTTTTCCATCTGAATTTTACCTCGTCTTTTGAAAGTTTAATGCTGATGCCCGACATCGCGGTGACATCTGATACACGACATTTCTTCGATGTCTTCTTTTTGGTGCGAAACCGTGATTGATTCAACCATATTCTGATGGCAAAAACGGCACGATTGCTCGGCAATTTGCAGATTCCGCTCGTTTATCTGAATCGGTTCGTGAAAACCGCCGGTTGTAAAATAATAAGAATGCCAGAATCCGTTTAAGGCTTTTGTGTAGTATTTTCCGATGAAATCCTGCGGCGTGTGGCAATCGTTGCAGGTAGCGACCGCTTTATGACTCGATTTATTCCAGCCGTCGTATTGCTCGTTCATCACGTGGCAATTGGCGCACGCCAGCGGATCATTGCTCATATACGAATAGCCTTTGGCATAAACAAACGTATAAACGCCGATACCCGTAGCAAATCCGATTGCCGTGCCGATGATGATAAGTTTTAAGGTTTGCAGTTTCATATTTGGGAAATTTAATGAACCGCTCAAAATTTATATAGATTTTACAAACTTATTTGTTAATAGGTCAAGGTTTATTTAGGGCAAACGCATCTAAATTTTACTGAAAATAAAGGGTTTATGAATGTTCGCAATAATTTAGCTACATAAAGGTAGTAAAAAAAAGTAACGATTTTTAGTCAAAATTCTATTAATAAATTTTAGTCTCGCTTAAAAAGAATTCTAAAGCCTGGTTTTTAAACTTTGACTTCTATACGCAATTTATTAATTTAGATGCGTTTGCCCTACGGGAAACCTGGACAAGTATTTTACAAACCTTAAAAAAACGGGAAGAAAATCCGCGAGATAAATTAGTTGAAGCCTTAAATAATCAAAGCCTGTGCGTAATTAAATGGTTTATTTTTCAACATTTTGTCCTTTCGGAATAGGTGAGAAGTGAAAGGTGATAGGTGATAGGTTAAAAAATGAACTTCTAAATTTGTTCTATCATCTTTCACTTCTCACCTTTCACCTATTCCGTAGATATTTCTTTCCATATTTTTGAATTACGCACAGGCTTCAAATAATCTAAGCCGCAACGAAAACTTGGACATTACTGAAGAATTGTTCGGCAGTCCAATGTCTCAGCTTGCCTGAAATTACTCATAACTTTTTATTGTGGCATTACTCAAATTAGCAAAAAATTATTGACTCTGCAAATTTCCCTTTTCGCGCACGACGCGCATCATTTGTTCAAAAACTTCGGATAAATCGAGTTCGCTCGTATCAATGACGACCGAATCTTCCGCGATTAAAAGCGGCGAATCGGCGCGGGAAACGTCGCGTTCGTCGCGCTCTTTTATCTCGGCGAAGGTTTGTTCAAAGGACACGGCGCGCATTTTTTCCAAATCTTCTTCGTAACGCCGACGCGCTCTGGCTTCGGGTTTGGCGGTCAGGAAAAATTTTATATCGGCGTTCGGAAAAACGACCGTACCGATGTCGCGCCCGTCGAGAACCGCGCCGGTTTCGGCGACTTTTCCGAGATTTCTCTGCTTTTCAACCAGAATGCGCCGCACCTGCGACACGGTCGAAACAATCGAAGCCGCCTGCCCGATTTCATTGGTGCGGATTCGGGCGGTTACGTCTTCGCCGTTCAGTTTTATAAACAGCGCGTCCGGTTCGCCGATCAATTGAATATCGGAATTTGCGGCGATTTCCGCGATTTTCGCCTCGTCATCTAAACTTATGCCGCTTTCCACGACCGCCAGACCGACCGCGCGGTACATTGCGCCCGTGTCGAGATAGAGCAGATTCAATTGTTTGGCTAACATCTTGCCGAGCGTGGATTTCCCCGCGCCCGAAGGTCCGTCAATGGCAATTATCATTTTTGTCAGTCGTCATTTGTCTTTTGTCAGTTGCCGATTGGCAAACCACTTCGGACAAATAACAAATTTTGTCGAGTTTTTTCAAAATCTTTCCGTGAAAAATTATTTTGCCATTTCATTTTACTCAAAATGTCCGGCATAACAAAAAACAGCCGCAAGATTTCTTGTCTTGCGGCTAAAATGGCTCTGTATGACATTGCGGTTAAGCCAGCGGTCTGTGACCGCGAAACTGTGAAATTGTAACTTGCAGCGCGGTCAAAGACCGCCGGCTAAACGATGGTTTTGTATTTATTGAGATTTCGAGTTTCTGAAAACCTTGACGGCGCGGTCGGGATAATCCGTAATTATTCCGTCGAGATCGAATTTTTTCATTCTTTCCAGATCGGCGATTTCGTTGACCGTCCACGGCACGATTTTTATTCCGCGCTCATGACAATATTTTACCGTCGCTTCGTCAACCAGCGAAAAATGCGGGCTGTATGTGTCGGGCTGAAATCCGAGTTTGGCAAGATTTTTTTCGATGCCGTCTTTGTTTGAAACCAGAAACGAAAGCGGCAGTTTGACGGGCATTTTTCTGAGTTCTTGAAGCGGTCGCACGTCAAAAGATTGAACGATGACATTTTTTTCCTTTTTATGCTTTAAAATCTCGTCATAAACGATTTTGGCAAAAACATCCGGTTTCGGGTGAAAAAAATCATCGCCCGCAACTGTTGATTTTATCTCGATATTGTAGCGGACGGGTTTCAGTTTATGTTGGCGCAGATATTTGTCAACCGCTTTGAACAGATCGCCGAGCAGCGGTTTGTGAACCTTCATTTTCACCTGTTCGGGAAAATCCTTGTTGCCGATGCTGCCGACATCATAAAGCTTGATCTCCGAGTAATTCATCTTGTAAATGTTGTGTTCCTTTTGTTTATCAACCGGAATCGGTTTGCCGTTTTTGTCGAGTGAAATCACGGACGAAAACCAGGGTTCGTGCGAAACGACGATTTTTCGATCTTTGCTGATGACAATATCGAGTTCGAGCGTGTCCGCACCCTGTTCGAGAGCCTTGATAAACGACGGAATCGTATTTTCGGGAACATACCCGCGTGCGCCGCGATGTCCTTCGATATCAACGGTTTTAGTAGTTTGCGCAAACGCGCCGACGGCGAAAGTTAAGATAATAAAGACAAGTAATTTTTTCATATTATTTTTGACCGAAAATTTTAAGCCGGGAGCGCAGGTTGCCAACCTGGACGCGCCTGATAAGGCGCGAACGGCATTTGCCTGAAATAAAGTTTATTCAGGCACAGGCTTTTTCGTG
>CAYUGW010000242.1:0-6652 GCA_964444245.1 uncultured Blastocatellaceae bacterium
GACTCGAAAAGCGGAAAGTTTCCGTCGTATAGCTGCCGTAATCAATCGCTTCATTTAAGGACTTATGAACAAACGGAATATGAAAACCTTCGAGATAATTTTCGCAATACAAAGCCCAATGCGCTTTGAGAAAATAATCCTTCGCCGAATGAAACTCGAGTTTATTAAAATCAAAGTCCGTCAAATTTTTATTGATTTCGCCGATAAATTCGCTCAAATTCGCCGGCGGATTTATCGAAGCAAAAATAAAATTCCGCCAAATTTCAAAAGGAATCTGCGGCAAATCATCTTTTTCCGACGGAAAATTTTCCGCCGTTTCAAATTCGGGCATCGAGAGAAATTTTCCGCTTAAATCAAAACGTCTGCCGTGATAACCGCAGCGAATTCCGTTTGCTTGACAACTTTTTTCAACCAAAATATTCCCGCGATGCGTGCAGACGTTTGACAGGCAATTTATATTTTCGCCGTTTTTTGTTAATAAAATCGGCTCGTTAAGGAAGTTTTCCAAAATTGTGTGAGGTTTGAGATTTTCGACCTCTCCGGCGCGACCGACAAGCTGCCAGCTGCGCGCAAAGATTTTTTCCTTTGATTCGTCGAAATATTTCTCGTCCGCGTAAAATTCCGACGAAAGCGTTTCGGCGCGGCGGATGTCCGGATTTATGTGAAAAATCGGCATTTTTAACAATTCCATCAAACGATTTAGAATCGGGAAAGTCTGCGCTATTCGTTATTAACTGTTCGCTATTAACTGATTTTCATGCGGAAAATAACGAATAGTTAATAGCGAACAGCAAATAGCTTTTTCGATAATTTTCCAATTTTATTCACTAAAAAACAAATATTGCGGCTGATTATCATCGCGACGAAAACCGCGACAGATCAAACCTTCGGAAAATGCCTGTTGAAATTCTTGTTTGATTCGATTTTGCTCGTTTTTTGCGGCTTCCGCGTTCGATTTTAGAAGCGCGTTCCAATCTTTAGGAATTTCGATTGTTTTGACGATTTCGCGTTTTTCCTCGAAAATTTCGTTTTTTGAAAGTGCGCTCACCTTTTCGCTTTCCAGTTCCCAATCGGCATAAACGCGGTCGCTTTCGAGTTCGGATTGAACGCCGGAATTTGAAAAACCCGCGCCGTAAAAATTCGGAATATAGCGGCGAATGACCGCGCCGAGTTTTTCCAGATTAAAAAAAGCGTTACGCGCCTGCGCCGGGTGAAAAGTCCACTTGATAAATTTTACGCCGTCTTGCAAAGCGCGTGTCCGTTGCGCCCATTTCAATTTCGCGCCGATTCCGCCGCCTTGATATTCCGGCGAAACCGCCGCCATATGTGAATAAAAAACGCGGTTTTCGCCCTGAAATGCCGGAACCGTTATCGCCAAACCGACCATTTTTGCGCCGTCGAATGCTCCCAAAGTAAAACCGCCCGAGCGTTTGGCGACAATCAGGTAGCGGCGCGGCGAAACTTCCAGATCGCTAAAACCGAAAACTTCTCTCTGCAAATCCAGACACGCGTCGAGTTCTTCAATAGTTTCGACTTCGCGGATTTCTATCGTCTTATTTTTCATCAACTTAAAAGAATTAAATAATAAATTCCGAAAACCATTCTTGAGAAACTTTCTCAATTTTTTTGTCTTCGGTCAAACCCGTAATTTAATTCACGAAATTTATCAAAATCAGACGATTTCGCGGGGCGATTTTTTTTTCACTCCGGCTAAATAAAAAACCCGGTAAATTTTTGTAAACATTTTTTTCTTAACATTTTACCTTTAAATTTGCTATTATATAAATCGGTCGGTAAATCTGCCGGCTTTTCTAACAAAAAATTCAAACCCTAATCTCCTTCTTTTATTCACAAATAAAATGAGTCCCCAAACCAAACTTGAAATAAAAGGAAATTTAAGCGAACACAGGCTTTCCGAACTTCTTATCGAAACGACCGAAGCGAATTTGAGCGGTTCTTTCCGTCTCACAAAAGATGAACAAAAAATTGTCATCTATTTAAATCACGGCAAAGTCGTTTTCGCCGTATCAAATCTGCGCCAGCATCGTCTTTTTGCAATTGCTTTAAGCGAAAACAAGATTACAGGCGAACAGCTTCAGACCGTACCGAATGCTGCCAATGATATGGAATTGAGCGCAAATCTGGTGGCGCAAAACATTATTTCGCCGCAAGAGGTAAGCCAACTCATCACCCGACAAATCGAAGAAATAATCCGATTTTGTCTGGTTTGGGATTCGGGCGAATGGACTTTCAGCTCGCTGGCACGCATTAAGGAAGATATTCGTTTTGAAGTTGATCTGCAAAAATTGCTGCTCGATTACTCGCGAACTCTTTCGCCGGAAGATATTTTGCGCCGATTTAAATCGAATCAGGAATCTTTCGGCATCAAGCCCGATTCGAGTTTTGACCTTACTCTGCAATCGCACGAAGCCTTTGTTTTATCGCGGTTTGAAAAATCCTTTCTGACACTTGACGAAATCGATGACATCAGCGGCTTGCCTCAAATTGTGACGCGGCAGGTTATTTACAGCCTCTGGCTCGGCGGTTTTCTTTATCGTCAAAATTGGGATTGTGCGCTTTCCGAAAATAAAATTTCCGACATTTTATCGGCAAAACTCCGGCTCGTGATGGAAAGCCAGATAGAAAAACCCGCAACGCCCGTTTCAACTCCAAATGAAATACCTTCGGTTACAAGTGAAGAAACAAAATCCGCTCAAACGGAAACAGACACGGTAGAAACCGAAGCGGTGGATGAAGGAAGATTGCTTCAGGCATATTTGGAAAGAGTTGAAAATGCCTCGAATTTATATGAAACCATCGGGGTTGCAACGGAAGCCGAAACGTCGAAGATCAAACAGGCATATTTTGCTCAGGCTAAAAAATATCACCCCGATCTTTTTCATAAAAACGAGGAATTTCACGGACGCATTCAAACGGCTTTTACAAATCTTGCCCATGCGTATGAAACACTGAAAACCGACAGCTCACGCGATTTATACAATTATAAAATGCGTAAGGAATTAGCAGAATTAAAGGAAAGAGAAAAATCCGGTATTTCTGTCGATGAATCGAATCTGAGCAAACAAGCCGAACAAGCGGCGGAAAATTTTGAATGGGGCTTGAATCTTTTACAGGAAAATGAATTTGAAGAAGCCGTTCCGTTTTTCGCCCGCGCCGTTCATTTCGACGGAAATAATGCCCGCTATCACGCCTATTACGGAAAATCGCTTTCATTTGACAAGAAAAATCTCCATAAAGCCGAAGCGGAATTGCAAACCGCAATAAAGATCGAGCCGCAAAATGTAATTTTCCGGCTTATGCTGGCAGAACTTTTTGTCCATATCGGCTTGAAAAAACGCGCCGAAGGCGAACTCAACCGCTTGCTGGCAATTGCTCCGGGCGACCGTGATGCGATGGCTCTGCTCGACAGGCTGCAAAAGAAATAGTTAAACTGATACGGATTTGCGTTTTATATTTTAATTTTTTTTTGACTAGTGCTGCAAAAGCCCGCACGAAGCCGGGGATATACATCCGCCGATTTCGTGCGTGTTTGTGCATTAATTAATGTATTAGTTTTTTTTTGGCGAAAAAACTAATACGAAGCCATCTCAAAAATAAATATCTGGTTAAGCAAGCGGTCTTTGACCGCGTTTCACCATTAATTTATACGGGAAACGCGGTCTTGAGAGCGGCTCACTAAACTGTCGGGTTAGTATTTTTGAGATGACTTCAAGGAATTAATCAATCATCTATTCGTCTTTTAACTAGTGTTCATTTTTTATTTGATATGGAAAGTTCTTCTGCCCAGGAAGCCAAATTTGAAGACCGTCTGCTGAAAATCGCGGCGGCGATGGATGAATTCGAAGGCTACGCGCACAGCCACGCCGCCCGGATTGCCGCCATCAGCGAAGCTCTCGCGCAAAAATTCAATCTCGCTTCGCATGATCGTCAGGCTCTGCGCCACGCCGCTTTGATTCACGATATCGGCGAAGTCGTGATGAATCGCGATTATATCAACAGCAACCGCATTCTGCGCGATGACGAGCGGATCGATATGCAGAGGCATCCCGTCATCGGCGAACAGGAGGCGGCAAAACGCGGATTTAACCGCGCCGTACAGCTCCTTGTGCGCTGGCATCACGAATGGTGGAACGGCAGCGGCTACCCGGATGCACTCGGACACGAACAAATCCCGCTCGCCGCCAGAATTTTGCGCGTCGCCGACACGTATTCTGCGCTGACCGACAGCCGTCCCTATAGTGTGGCGATTTCGGCTTCGGAAGCCAGAAGGTATTTAAGCGAATGGGCGGGAATAGAATTCGATCCGAAAGTTGTTAAAGCGTTTTTGCTGCTCGAAGGTTTGCGCGAACTGGAATCTTACGCGGAAATTTCTTAAAGATTTAAAGTTTAAAAGTGAAAAAGTTTAAAGGTGAAAAAGTTATTACGCTTCTGAAAATTGAAGTTTTTGAAAAATAGAAAAATTTTATTAGAAAAAGTTGCTCAGCGACAGAAATTAAACTTTTTCACTTTTTCACTTTTTCACTTTTAACATTTCTTCGATGAGAATATGCACAATCAATCAACAATTACGCCGAAGGGCTGGCTGGCTTTTGAACTCAATATTTTGCGCCGTCTGAAATATAAAACGGCACTTCTGCCCTTTTCAAACGAACCGAATCTCGGTGCTTACTTAAAGCGTTGGAAAACGCGGGTTTTAGCAAACGATCTGACGCAGTCGGGCTGGACAAAAGCGGTTGCCGTCATTCAGAACAATTCGGAATTTTTATCGGATGAAGATGTTAATATTGTTCTCGAAGATGCGTATGTGCCGCATTACCGGCTGCAAAACGAGTCTTTGCGAAACTGGTTTAACGAAACCGATGCGTGGTGGTTTGATAACGTGCGGCAAAATATCGAACGTATTACATCGCCGACCGCCCGCGCCATCGCTCTGTCAATCGGTATGAGCGTCGGCGATTACGTTTTGTCATTCGACAGCGAAACACGCGAACTCCGCCAGCCGCTTTCGACCGTTTACCGACGGCTCTGGAGCGTTTTTCCCGAACCGGTCAATAACGGCGCAAACAATATCTGCCAGAACAAAACCGCCGATGAATTTATCGCCGAAAATCAAGCCGATCTGATGTTTTTGAGATTGCCGCAAGCGCATATTCAAAAGCCGAAAACCTATATGGGCTGGACGGCTTGGCGCGAAGAATGGCTCAGAACGGGCAATGATTTCTGGGACGATTTCGAAAAAAGACAGGTCGGCAAACTCGGTGATTTTATCGAAACAAAATCGCAATATCTGAAGCTCGTCCAAGAAACTCTGGAAAGAGCTTCGCATATTTCAAAATGGGCAATCGCGCATATTGACGAAGGCTTTATTTCAACCAAAGATATTGCCGATTGCATCGGAAGTATCCAAAAGGTTGACACGATTTTTACCAAAGATTTTACCGAATTGACCGGAACAAAAGCCGTCATTATCACGGCATAAGACGAAAGTGGAAAAGTTTAAAGGTGAAAAAGTGAAAAAGTTTGTGGCATTAGATTCAACCGAACTTATTTACAAAACATTTTTCTTAGCTTTTTTTCAAAAGGGTTTTGTCAGAAGCTGAAATCGAAACATCGGACAAAACTTTTTCACTTTTTAAACTTTTCCACTTTTAAACTTTAAAAAATTTATGGCATATCTAAAACCCGACAAACCCGAAAAAATCTATGTTCCCGCGCTGCGTGCGGCAAAGGAAAAGGGCGAAAAGCTCGTCTGCCTGACGGCTTACGATTATCCTTCGGCACGCATCGTTGACGAAGCGGGCGTGGAAATAATCCTCGTCGGCGACAGCATCGGGAATGTCATACACGGTTACGGCAACACGATTCCGGTAACGCTGGAAGAAATCTTGTCAGCCGTAAAAGCCGTCAAACGCGGCGCGAGCAACGCGCTGATCGTCGCCGATATGCCTTACGGAAGTTATCACACGGGCGAAAATACGACCGTCAGAAACGCTCTGACATTGATGAAGGACGGCGGCGCGGAAGCGATCAAACTCGAAGGCGGACGAAATCGCGTCGGGTTAGTTAGACGTCTTGTAGATGAAGAAATTCCGGTCGTCGCGCATATCGGCTTAACGCCGCAATCGGTTCACAAACTCGGCGGCTACAGCGTTCAGGGAAAAACCGCCGAGGCTGCCAAACGATTGATCGAAGATGCAAAACTGCTTGAAGAAGCCGGTGCTTTTGCGATAGTCTTAGAACTCGTACCGCGCGAAGTCGCCGAAATTATTACAAACGAATTGACGATTTCGACAATCGGCATCGGTGCGGGAACAAATTGCGATATTCAAGTTCTGGTCTTGCACGATCTGGTCGGTTTGAGTTTCGGCAGACTGCCGCGTTTCGTCCGCCAGTACGCCAATATCCGCGAAGTGATGTCGGACGCGATCACCAATTGGATAAGCGATGTCAAAGATCAGAATTATCCGAATGAAAAGGAAACTTACGGTTTGCCGAAAGATGTTGATTTAGATGAATTAAAATGATTCCGAAAATTATTCAAAATTCAAAGGACAAAATTTCCGAAATCTGCGAAAAATATCAAATCAAGGAATTATCGCTTTTCGGTTCGCAGGTTCGCGGAGATTTTTCA
>CAYUGW010000243.1:0-6593 GCA_964444245.1 uncultured Blastocatellaceae bacterium
CCGTCCCAAACTATTTCCGCCTTGCCGTTTTTCATCTCGATCTTTTGGGTTTTGCCGCCCGTTTCTACTTCGACCGGCATCGGAAACGGCAGATTATCGGGCGTTTCCCAATTTATTTCGATCTTATCGCCGTTCGTTTTCGTAACCAGACGCGGCAATTTCGGCTGGCGTAAGTAAACTTCAAAAAACCAATCCAGATCCATTTTCGATTCTTCTTCGGCGATTTTTTTGAAATCGTCGGTTGTCGCAAAACGGTTTTGCTTTCCGGTCGTAATGCGTTCCATTTCTTTGGTCGGATACGCCATCCGGCGAAGTGCGCGGAAAAACGCCTCGTCGCCGATCAGATAGCGCAGAGTGTGCAGAATGACCGCGCCTTTGCCGTAAATGTCGCCGTCGCTTTTCACATAATCGGGTTCAGCCATATAAACCTGATAAGCGATCTTCGCGTCGCGCGGCGCAACCGGCTGCATATTTCGCGTCGCTTTCGCCCGTGCTTTCATCGCATTCAGATACACTTCTCTGCCCTTGATTTCTTCGAGATAAAACGTGTCCATAAAAGATTGAAAGCCTTCGTGCAGCCAAAAATCGCGCCAATCGGACGCGGTCACGAGATTTCCCCACCATTCGTGTCCGAGTTCGTGCAATTGCAGCCAATCGAAACCGTGTTCGTTGTTTTGAAATTTGTTGCCGTAAGCAAGAATCGTCGAATGTTCCATTCCCAAATGCGGAGTTTCGGCAATTCCGAGTTTTTCCGTGCGATACGGATAAGGTCCGAGATATTTTTCGTAAAAATCGAGGAATTTTACGGTTTGATCTACGATGTCTTTGGCTTTTTCCACGCTTTCCGGCAGAGCGTAAAAAATTATCGGAAAGCTGTCGCCCGCGACGCTTTTATAATTCTGCTCGATGATTTTATACGGCGCGATATTTAAAGCGATGTTGTAATTGTTGATCGGATTCGACATCAGCCAGTAAAACGTGCGCGTATCTTCTTCGTTTTCATTGATCGTTTGCAGTTTTCCGTTTGACGCGACATATAAATTATTCGGAACGGTGATGTGCAGAGAAACCGAATCGGCTTCGTCCGACGGATGATCTTTGCACGGAAACCAGAGGTCTGCACCGTCGTTCTGCTGGGCGTTGACGATCCAATCCGAACCGTCCGCTGTTTTTTCCCACATAAAACCGCCGATCCACGGCGGACGCGGCGCAACTCTTGGAACACCCGCGTATCTGACGGCAACTTTTACCTCTTCGCCCGGCTGTTTCGTCATCGGAAACCATATCCAGATTTGATCTGTGCGGCGTTCGAATTTCAGAGATTTCGGCGCGTCCGTGCCTTCGACCAAACCGACAAACGAAACCGTATAAGGCGTATCGAGGTCAACGACAAAAACATTGGTCGGCGAAACGATTTGTGCGGTAATTGTCGTTTCGCCCGAAATCGCCTTTTTATCGGGAAAGATCCGCGCCGAAATATCGTAATGCTTCACGTCATACGCCGCTTGCTCCGGCATCAAAGGTCCGCCCGTATCGGTCGGACGCACACCGAGTTCGCGCTGCGCGACCACCGCACTGACGAATAAAACCGCTAATAAAACGCCGATAAAAAGTTTTTGTAAATTTTTCATAAGAGATTTTCCGAATTATTCATAGACTGGAGCGCTGGGTGTCCCGCTTGCACCGTTCGAGCGAAGCAAGAACGGCATCACGTTTGATTAGAAGAAAGTTTATAGAAATCGCGGCGTATGTCCGTTCGTGCTTCGCACCGAACGGACGGCAAGCGAGACGCTCGCGCTCCAGTCGTTTAAAAAATTAATCATCTTCGAGCATATCAAGATTAAACCGATAATCGCCCGCCATCGTCGGATGTCCGTGCGCGAGCGAAACTTCGATTCCTTTTGCGTAAACTTCCTTTGCCTTCTCGCGGTTTCCGAGTGCATCGTAAGCCTTTGCCAAACTTCCGTAAGCATTGCCTTCGTCATCGGCTTTGGCAATGTATTCTTCCAGTAATTTGATCACTTCTTCCGCTTGCCCGAGCTTTTCGTATTCCTTCGCCAAACCGAACAAAACCATCGCGTTCGTCGGATCGCTTTCGAGCATTTGTTTGAAAACTTCGATTCTTTCTGACATATTTTTTGTAGTTGATTTTGTAACATTTATTTTGATGCCTTCGATACAACTGAAAACATCCATCTTCTTGAACATTTATTATCATTAGCTTCATATATTTGTGAAGTTTGTCGTTCTTTATCCGGCGGTAAATGCAATTTTACTTGGTATCTACCATTCGGAATGCGGTCAATTCTATAAGTTCCATCAGCTTTACTTTGTGTGCGATAAATTTTTCCATCGGTTTCATTAATTGCCTCAATCAACACATTTGCAATTGGTTCAGTATATGAAACAAAAAGTTGTTGACGGTCAAAATCCTCGCTTTTTAAGACTTTTTCCTTTCTTTCCGCATAAAAATTGTAAATGCCGCCTTCAACATAATCTCTCTTTTCATTTCTTAAAATTGAGCGAATATCAGCAAAGACTTCTTTGATCGCTTTTTTGGAATAGTCGGTCATCGGACGGCTCAACTTTTCGGAAAAATAAACCTTTTCTCCATCCAATTCTGAAGCGACGGCATAAAACAGATATTTCCCGCCTTTTTTAGGAATTGCACAAATCAAATTCGCACTTAAATATAATTTGACCTTTCGAGCCACTTCACCTTTAAAGGATTTTTTCACCTCTACAATCACCATCCAAGGAGTATATTTAGAATTAACAGATATATCTTTCAAGCCTTCTAAAGAAACAACTTCTCCATAGAAAAAATGATCGTACCATTCAAAATTAGATTGGCAAACATTGAACGGGCTAAAAGGTGCATGACAGCCCGGTTGAGCAGATGCTTCAATCGTAAATAGAAAAAAGATTATCGAAAAAATCAAGATTTTAACTTTCATATTTTACCACAAATTGTATGTGAGTTTTTTGATGATTTCAAAATAGTCTTTGTTGTATATGCTTCGGGGCTTCTTTTAATTCTTCAACTTTTTCAAACCTTTCAAACCCCAGACGCCGAAAATGCAGTTCAAACAGACTTTTTGCCATTTCCCATTGTTCGGTTTTGCCGGAATTGCGTTCTTTGTAATTGCGATGGCGCAGATTTCCGTCGCGTTCGCGTTTCAGAGTGTTTAAGATTTTCGCGGCTTTAGTCGGAATTTTTTCGTGAAGTTTGTTTGTAAAATATTCCAGAATCGAATCCGTATCGAAATGAATTAAACCCATAAACGCTTTTATTGCACCGTTTTCGCGCGCCTTTTCTAAAAGGCGCGGAATATCTGATTCGTTGTAACCCAAAATAATCGGCGCAATTCCGATGCCGACCTTTATTCCCGCATCGGTCAAAGTTTTCATTGCGCGAAAGCGAACTTCGGGAATCGGCGTGTAGAGTTCAAAAGGCTTTGATTTTTCGGTTGTTAAAAACGGAATCGAGAAAAAAACCGTGCAATCGAGTTCGGTCAAAATATCCAAATCGCGTGTTACAAGCGGCGATTTCGTAATAATCGCGACCGGAATTTTAAATTCCCGGCAAACCTTTAAACAATTCCGCGTGAGTTCATAACTGGCTTCAATCGGCAGATACGGATCGGTCGCGAATGAAAAATCGAGATGCCTTATTTTCTGCCGCGTTCGTTTTAATTCATTCCGCAAAATCTGCGGCGCGTTGATTTTAGCGACAATCTTCGTTTCAAAATCCGTTCCCGCACCGTAGCCCAGATATTCGTGATACTGCCGCGCAAAACAATATGTGCAGGCGTGGATGCAGCCGCGATAACAATTGACCGTAAAACGGTTTCCGAAATCCGAAGACCACGCTTTGGTAATCATTTTTTTTGTCGCCGTTTCTTCGTAAATTTCGAGTTTTGTGGCGGAAGGTTCGCCCAAGAATTCAGCGGAATATGTCTGGTATGGATTCGGCGGATTTTCGATGTATCGCATAAGTGAAACAATAATTCATCGGCGGTTTCATTTCAAGAAAAAAATCGTAAAATTCAAAAGAAGGCAGTCGTAAATGATCAGGACTAATTGAATGTGCAGAAAAAAGCATAAATATTTAGATTGAAAAACTATCAACTGTCAGCTATTAACTATTCACTAATTTACAGTTGATAATTCTGAAAAACAGTTAATAGTTGATAGCTGATAGTTAATAGTTTCAGCAATTAAAAGTTTTTAGCGGTATTTTCGGATATTTTCAAGGCGAGCCGGAAATCCATAAAAAGTTATGACCTGCAAGCATATTTTCCGGTAATTTTCTTACTCGCCGTTACATTACGCGCATTCTTCGTTATACTAACTGTTTTAATAAAATTCGGATTTTTACAATGAATATACAAATAGAAGAATTACAAGACACATCATTCGCGCAGTTCGGTTTGAAAAGCGAATTAACGAAAGCGATCCACGATCTCGGCTACGAAGCTCCGTCGCCGATTCAGCAGAAAACGATTCCTTTGATCCTGGAAGGCAAAGACATCATCGGACAGGCGCAGACCGGAACAGGAAAAACCGCCGCCTTTGCGCTGCCCGTTCTGCACAAAATTGACGTAAAAAGCAAAGCGGTTCAGGCTCTTATTTTAACGCCGACGCGCGAACTCGCCATACAGGTTGCCGAGGCGGTTCATTCCTACGCTAAAAACCTGGGCGGCGTGCGCGTTTTGCCGGTTTACGGCGGTCAATCGATCAGCCAGCAAATCCGGCATCTGCGCAGCGGTGTTCAAATTATTGTCGGCACACCCGGACGCGTGATGGATCACATTCGCCGCGAAACCGTTAAAATCGAAAATCTCAAAATAATGGTTTTGGACGAAGCCGACGAAATGCTGCGGATGGGTTTTATCGAAGATGTCGAATGGATTTTGAGCCACACGCCCGAAACTCGCCAGACCGCGCTTTTTTCCGCAACAATGCCGCGCGAAGTCAAGCGCATTGCCGAACGTCATTTGAAAAATGCCGCAACGGTCGAGATCGAGCATAAAACGATGACCGTTCCGACCATCAAGCAGTTTTACATAAATCTTTCGGAACGCCAGAAAACCGACGCTTTGACCAGACTTCTCGAAGCCGAATCAACCGCCGGCGAAGCCGTTTTGATATTTCACCGGACAAAGGTCGGAACCGCCGATCTGACCGATAAATTGCAGGCTCGCGGCTACGCGGCGGAAGCGATGCACGGCGATATGAATCAAAATCAGCGCGAAAATGTCATTAAACGCCTGAAAAGCGGCAAAGTAGAAATCGTTGTCGCGACGGATGTGGCGGCGCGCGGCTTGGATGTTGAACAAATTTCGACGGTTATCAATTACGATATGCCTTCGGACACGGAATCCTACGTTCACCGCATCGGTCGCACGGGACGCGCCGGGCGCGAAGGCAAAGCCGTTTTATTTGTTACGCCGCGCCAGCAAAGAATGCTGCGCGACATCGAAAGATACACGAAACAAAAGATCGAACCGCTGAAACTCCCGACCGAAGCCGATGTTGCGGCGCGGCGAGTCGGGATTATCAAGGAAAAAATCATCAGCACTCTGACCGAACAGGATTTGGAGCTTTATCTATCACTCGTCGAGGATTTAGCGGACGAAACGATGTGTGACATCGCCGAAATCGCGGCGGCGGCTGTCTTTTTGGCAGTCGGCGAAAAACGGCTCGAAATCAAGATCGAACCCGAACCCGTCCAATTTTCATTTTCGGAAGAAGGAATGGTGCGCCTTTTCATTGATGTCGGTCGCCAGCACCGCATAAATCCCGGCGATATCGTCGGCGCGATTGCCAACGAAGCCGATATTCCGGGCAAAGCCATCGGCGCGATTGATGTCAATGACCGCTTTACGCTGGTTGATATTCCGTCGCAGTTTGTCGAAAAAGTTTTAACAAAAATGCAGAACAGCCGTCTG
Source organism: uncultured Blastocatellaceae bacterium (assembly GCA_964444245.1). Taxonomy (GTDB): domain Bacteria; phylum Acidobacteriota; class Blastocatellia; order Pyrinomonadales; family Pyrinomonadaceae; genus JAHCHG01. The sequence goes on from CAYUGW010000243.1 coordinate 5,955, forward strand.
CGCAAACAAAGTATGAACGTTCGGATCGCTTCGACGGGCGAAACAAAAGCCGTCCGCGAATCGCCGCGAGAAAAGGATTTCGGACGCGCTCCGGAAAGCAGAAAAGATTTCGGAAGCGAAGTCAGAAAGGATTTCAGACGAGAATTTGATGCAGGCGACAAAAAGCCGAAAAGAAAATTCAAGGAAAAAGGAAAGGAGCGAAAAAGTCCGTTTGCCCAATTTAGTAAACGCAAGAAAAAGAAAAAATAAGCGTCGGATTTTAATTACGAACATTTTTTAACCGCGAAAAACGCCAAAAGACGCGAAACAAGAATTTGAAATAGACATTATTTGAAATAAGTTGCGAATAAAAACTATTTGTTGTTCGCTATTAACTATTCGCTGTTTTTCAACTGAAAATTAGTTAATAACGAATAGTTAATAGCGAACAGCGATGTTTTCGATTTAATTTATTTCAAATAATTTCGCGTCTTTCGCGTCTTTCGCGGTTAAATATCTTTACAAATCCTTCTGCATCAACAGATCAATCTGCGGATCGGAACCGAGCTGGAAAATATGTCTGCCGACTTCGCGGAAACCGTATTTTTGATAAAACCTCTGCGCTCGCGGATTAAATTCCCAAACGCCGAGCCACATCAC
>CAYUGW010000244.1:0-6573 GCA_964444245.1 uncultured Blastocatellaceae bacterium
CGGCGGAATTATTCTGGCGGACAATGTTTTGTGGAGCGGCAATGTTTTGGACACGGAAACAAACAATGACGAAAGCACGATTGCCTTAAATGAGTTCAGCCGAAAAATTCAAGCGGACGAACGAGTTTCAAATATTTTATTTGCCGTGCGCGACGGTTTGATGGTCATCAGAAAAGAAAAAGATTAAGAGGTAAAAAGATTTATGTTTATCATTACGGGAGCAACCGGACAAACAGGTTCAGCGGTTGCTAAAACATTATTGGAAAAAGGTTTGCCTGTTCGCGTAATTGTTCGCAGTAAAGAAAAAGGCAAGATTTGGGAAGAATCGGGCGCGGAAGCTGCAATTGCCGATTTGCAGGATGCGGATGCTCTAACGCGAGCATTTGCGGGCGGAAAAGTTTTATATTTAATGAATCCGCCGAATTATCAGGCGGAAGATATGTTTGCTGAAACAAGGAAAAATATTGCCGCATTGCAGACGGCGATTAATGATTCCGCGCTGGAAAAATTGGTGATTTTGTCTTCGGTCGGCGCACATATTCCAAGCGGAACGGGAAATATTCTCACGCTTCAACTGATCGAAGCAGCATTTAAAGATTCGGTCATTCCCGTAACTTTTCTACGCGCTCCGAATTTTATGGAAAATTGGCTTTCCGCGTTTGAATCCGTGATAAATGAAGGAATTTTGCCTAGTTTTCATCTTCCTTTAGACAGAAAAATTCCGCATATTGCCGCCGAAGAGATCGGACAAATCGCGGCGGAAACAATGCTTGAAGATTCACAAGGCGTTCAAATCAAAGAACTTGGAGGTTTTTCGTATTCGCCTGAAGATTGTGCCGGAATATTTTCCGATATTTTACAAAAAGATGTTAAAGCGGTTGCCGTTCCCGAAGAAGAATGGCGGGGAATTTTCAGTCAATTCGTTTCCGAAAAAAATGTCGAAGCCTGGGTTGAGATGTATCGTGGATTAAATTCCGGATATATTGATTTTGAAACTCAAAATCAAATCGAAGGAACCGTAACTTTTGAAGATTTTGCACGAAAAGTTTTGAATCAATAAACACCGATGCAAAATGAAAAACGGACAATTTAGTAAGGAGGAAAAGATGAATGTTGCAAATATAAATTTCAATTCAAAAATAATAACTTTCGGCTTGCCGCTGTCAATTTTCCTGTTAGCGATAAGTTTGTCTCTGACCAATCTTTTAACAGTTTATCCTGAATTTGCGGTTGCCGTAACTTATGATTTAACGCTGACCGCCCCCCTGATTTATTTGTTTTTAATCAGAAAAACGCAGATTCCGAAATTAACCGTAATTCCGGTTTTTGTTTTGGGTGTTGTAACGGCATCTTTGATCTTACCCTCGGAAAACCGGTTTCATCTTAATTTGATCACGACGTTTGTCTTGCCCGTCGCGGAAATTATCGCCGTAACTTTTTTCGGAATTACGGCTTATAAATCTTATAAAACTTATCAAAGTTTGAGCGGAAAAAGCGCGGACGTTTTGGAAATTCTTCGGAAAACGTGCCGGACGCGGATTTTTTCTCCGCGCATTGCGGAAATGGCGGCTTTTGAAATCTCTGTTTTTTATTACGCGGTTCTGAGCTGGAAAAAATCGCCGCGCGAAAATACATTTTCGTATCACAAAAAAAGCGGAATCATTGCGCTTTATTCGATCATAATTTTTATCGTCGCGGTCGAAACTCTGGTCGTGCATATTCTGGTTGCAATGTGGAGCGAAACTGCCGCGTGGATTTTGACTGCGCTCAGCATTTACTTTCTTTTCCAACTGTTCGCGCATCTCAAAGCGGTTTTGCAGAGACCGTTTGAAATCACACGAAACAAATTATATTTGCGTTACGGACTTTTCGGCGATGCAATGATCGAAACGGAAAATATCGAAAAAATCGAGGAAACATCCGCGCCGTTTGAATATGAAAAAGGCGCGAAAAAACTTGCGCTTTTGGGCGGACTCGAACCGCATAATCTGAAAATCGAATTGAAGGATGAAATTGTTGTGAAAAGTTTTTACGGAATCGAATCAAAGGCGAAAACGCTTTATTTGTTTGTTGATGAAATCGAAGAATTTAAAAATGCATTCAGCAGAATAAAGTGAATTTAAGCGTATTAATCAAAATTTTATTGGTTGCTCTGATTTTGTCGGGATGTCAGCAAAATGCCGCCGAACCTTTGCCGTTTGTAAAAGATTCTGAAGTTGAAAGAGAAATCTTTAACTTTGAAAAATATCCGGCTTTGACGGCAGTCGGCAGAATAAATTTTATAGGTCAAAAATGGTGTTCGCTGATTTTAGTTTCCGAAGACATTGCCGTTACCGCCGGACATTGTTTTTTGGAATCGAATATCAAATTTGATCCGGCAAAGGATTTAGAATCATATTTTACGAGCGTTATTTTTAAGCCTGACGGCGTTCATCGTCTGGAGAATATAAATGTCGAGCGTGTATTGAAATTTAATATGAATCCGGATTATGCGATTGTTAAATTAGATAGAAAAATTCCTGAAAGTGCGATAAAGCCTTTGAAAGTTTCAAATTTGACATCTGAAGAAATGCGTTTAAGGGAAGACCGACTCGGATGTGCCGGATTTAATGGCGATAAGGAACTCGGAAGCGATGGTTTATTGATGACCATCAGCCGAAACATAAAAATAATTCCGGAAACGAGTTCGAAAGAAAGGATTGATGCAAGTTGCTTTTCAACTCACGGCGGAAGCGGCGGACTTTTTTTTGAGGAAAAACGCGACGGCGAAACAATAGAATATGATTTTATCGGCGTGATTTGGGGAGTTACAGACGGAGAACTTAATGAGCAAGGTGAATTTATCAAAACTGAAAATGTCATAACTTCAATTACACCCGTTAGTGTTTTTTATAATGAATTAACAGGGATTATGTCAAAAAATTAATGTTATCCAAACGGAGGTGAAATCAAAATGGCTAAGGCAGAACTAAAAACCAAGGAAACAAAAGCAAATGTCGAGGATTTTATAAATAAAATCGAAGACGAACAAAAACGCGAAGACAGCCGCATTATCGCCGCTTTGATGGAAAAGGCGACCGGCGAAAAGCCGAAAATGTGGGGCGACGCGATCATCGGTTTCGGCAACCGGTATTTGAAATACGAATCGGGACGCGAACTCGATTGGATGGAAATCGGTTTTTCGCCGCGCAAGGCAAATTTGTCGCTTTATCTGACGAACGGCGAATTGATGAACGCGGATTTACTGGGGAAATTAGGCAAACATAAGCTCGGCAAAGGCTGTTTGTATTTCAAGCGTTTGAGCGATGTTGACAAGACGGTTTTGGAAAAGTTAATAAAGGAATCGGTAGAAAATATAAGGAGATGAAAGCGGAAAAGTGAAAAAGTGAAAAAGTGAAAAAGTGTGTTGAATCAAATCAATCAAACTTTTTCACTTTTATTCTTTTTCACTTTTCCAACGTAAAAAAAAAATTATGGCAAATGAAATTTATGAAATTCCCGTCAAGACGATTGACGGGCAGGAAACAAACCTCGGCGAATATAAAGACAAGGTTTTGCTTGTCGTTAATGTCGCTTCGAAATGCGGTTTAACGCCGCAGTATGAAGGTTTGCAGAAACTTTACGGCGAATATCAAGCGAAAGGTTTTGAAGTTTTGGGCTTTCCGGCAAACAATTTTATGGGACAGGAACCGGGAACGGATGAAGAAATCAAGGAATTTTGCTCGTCGAATTTCGATGTCAAATTTCCGCTTTTCTCGAAAATTTCCGTCAAAGGCGACGATCAGCATCAGCTTTATCATTATTTGACCGAAACGAAACCCGACACGGATATCAATGACGGCGATCTGGAAAAAAGATTGGCGGGTTACGGTTCGACGCGTTCAAAACCGAACGAGGTTTTGTGGAATTTCGAGAAATTTCTGATCGGCAAAAACGGCGAGATCGCCGCGCGTTTTGCGCCGGACGTAACGGCGGAAGATGAGCGTTTGAAAGCAAAACTCGAAGAAGAATTAAGCAAATGAGTCCGACCGAAGAAATAAAATACGGGTTGATTCCGCTCGAAATCTGGAAAAGCGAAAAACCGATCGAAGTTTTTCGCAAGATGGTCGCCCGCGAATTGCCCGCGCCGCCGATCGGTGAGAGTTTCGATTTTTTGCTGAGCGAAATCGAGCCGGGACGCGCCGTTTTTGCAGGAAAACCGCACGCGAAATTTTATAATCCGTTGGGAACGATTCACGGCGGATTTATCTGCACGCTCCTTGATTCGGCAATGGCATGCGCGATTCATTCGACGCTCGAAGCCGGAAAAGGTTCGACGAGCGTCGAGATCAAAGTAAATTTCGTGCGCCCCGTTTTTGAAAAAACAGGAAGTCTGAAAGCCGTCGGCGAAGTTCTCAACGTCGGCAGACAGATCGCTTCAGCGGAAGGGAAACTTTTGGACGAAAACGGCAAAATCTACGCGCACGGCACGACGACTTGTTTTATTTTTGATTTATAAGAAATTTGAAGAGGATTTTCAACGCAAAGGCGCAAAGGCGCGAAGACGCAAAGTAATTTTAGTTTGATTTGATATTATTTTAGTATTTTCATTTTTCCTTAAAACTTCGCGGCTCTGCGCCTTTGCGCCTTTGCGTTAAAAAATAAAAATTATGGAAAAGAGAAAATTCGGCAAAACCGATATGGAATTTTCCGTGCTTGGCTTCGGCGGCGCGGAGATCGGCTACAATTCTGAACAAACGCAGGAAGAAGTCAATGATTTATTAAATTCCGCGCTCGATGCGGGTTTGAATGTGATTGACACGGCGGCGGCTTATAAGGTTTCGGAAGAACTGATCGGAAACGCGGTTTCGCACCGGCGCAAGGATTTTTATCTGCTGACCAAATGCGGTGCTTTGGATGCTTTTACGCGCGAAGATTGGTCGAAAAAAGGAATTTTGGAAACCATCGAAAACAGCTTGCGTTCGCTCAAAACCGAGTATATAGACATCATTCAGCTGCACAGTTGTTCGGCGGAAGTTTTAAAAAAAGGCGAAGCAATCGAAGCTTTGAAAATCGCGCAGGAGAAAGGCTACACGCGTTACATCGGTTATTCGGGCGACAATGAAGACGCGTTGGCAGCGATTGAATCCGGCGTTTTCGATTCTCTGCAAATATCGGTTTCGATTGCCGATCAATCGCCGATTGACGGCAATATTCCGCTCGCCGCAGAAAAAGGTCTGGGAATTATCGCCAAACGCCCGATTGCCAACGCCGTCTGGCGCAATAAGGAAAAGCCAGAAGAATCGTATCATCACGAATATTGGGACAGAATCCAACTATTAAAATTCGATTTTTTAAGCCGTTCGATGGACGAATCAATCGCCAAAGCTCTGCGCTTTACGCTTTCGATTCCGGGCATTTCGACGATGATCGTCGGCACGACCAAACCGCAACGTTGGCAGGAAAACGCCAAATACATCAGCCTCGGCGAACTTGCTCCCGATGAATTTGAAGCAATCCGCGAGCGTTGGCACGAAGTTGCCGACGAAAGCTGGATTGGAATGGTTTAATTTTATTTGTATCAGGAAAAAAAACGAGCAAAGGGAAAACATTTATGAGCAGTATTACAAAAATACCGTATTCGGTTTTGGATTTATCACCCGTTTTTGAAGGCGAAACGGCAAGCGACGCGCTGCGGAAAACTTTGAGTCTGGCGCAACACGCCGAAAAATTGGGTTATAAAAGATTCTGGCTTGCCGAGCATCACAATATGCCGGGAATCGCGAGCGCGGCGACTTCGGTCGTGATCGGTTTTGTCGCGGGCGGAACACAAAAAATCCGCGTCGGTTCGGGCGGAATTATGCTGTCAAATCACGCACCCGTTGTCATTGCCGAGCAATTCGGAACGCTCGAATCGCTTTATCCGGGCAGAATCGATCTCGGCTTGGGACGCGCTCCCGGAACGGATCGTCCGGCGACGATCGCTTTAAGAAGAACGCTGGCAAATGACGGCGAGGAATTTCCGGAACAACTCGAAGAATTAAGGTTTTTCTTTCGCAAAACGATTGAAAATCAAAAGGTTCAGGCAGTTCCGGGAGCGGGTTTGAATGTTCCGATCTGGCTTTTGAGTTCAAGCGGTTTTTCGGCACATCTGGCGGGAGTTTTGGGGTTGCCATTTGCGTTTGCGGCGCATTTTTCGCCCGAATATACTTTGCCGTCGCTGGAACTTTACCGCAAAACCTTTCAGCCTTCGGATGATTTGCAAAAACCTTATGCGATGGTTGCGCTGAATATCATCGCCGCCGAATCGGACGAAGAAGCCGAATTTCTGGCAACTTCTCAAACGCAGTCGTTTTTAAATCTGATCAGGCAAAAAGCGGGCAAAATTCCGCCGCCGGTCGAAAATATGGACGCGATCTGGAACGAACGCGAAAAAGCACTCGTCGCCTCGCGCACGGGCGGTTCGATCATCGGAAGCAAAGAGACGGTTAAAAGAAAATTGGAAGATTTTCTGGAACAAACGAAAGCGGACGAAATTATGGTCAACGCGATGATTTTCGATCACGCGAAACGTCTGCGTTCGTATGAAATCAT
>CAYUGW010000245.1:0-6553 GCA_964444245.1 uncultured Blastocatellaceae bacterium
GAATCAATTTCGCGTTTGACGCGTTTCAGATCGGCGCGAAAATCCGAAGCGGTCTGATAACTCAGATCGGCATCTTTTTCGAGAGCTTTGACTAAAATTTGATCGAGTTCGGCGGGAATTTCAGGTTTGAAATCACTTGCCGGCGGTGGGTCTTCGCTCAAAACCGCTTGCAGAGTGGCTTGGCGATTGTCTTTCTTAAAGGGATTTTTGCCGGAAATCATTTCATACAGCACCAAACCGATGCTCCACAGATCTGTGCGGTGATCGAGAAAATCGCCGCTCGCCTGTTCGGGCGACATATAAGCGGGCGTGCCGATGACCGCGCCCTTCATCGTACCGTCAAAAGTGCCGGATTTTTGCTGTTCCGATTCGGTCAGTTTTGCCAGACCGAAATCGAGAATTTTGATATAACCGTCCGGGCGCACCATTATATTTTCGGGTTTGATGTCGCGGTGAATGATTCCCGCATTATGCGCGGCGGAAAGCGCGTCGGTCGCTTGCAGTATGATCGAAAGAATTTCCTTGAGCGGCGGTTTTTCACCCATTATGTCGCGCACGGTTTTGCCTTCGACAAATTCGGTGGCAATGTAATTGACGTTTTCGATATGCCCGAAATCGTAGATCGTGACGATATTCGGATGATTCAAAACGGCGATGGCGCGGGCTTCGATCTCGAACCGCTTGACTCTTTCATCGTCGGCGTGAAATTCCTTCGGCAGAATTTTCAGCGCGACTTTGCGGTCTAATTTCTGATCGTGCGCCAGATAAACTTCGCCCATGCCGCCCGCGCCTAAAATTTTTTCGATCCGGTAATTTCCGAGAGTCCGATTATATAGAGAATTTTGAAAAACGGTCGTATCGTCATCGGCAATCGCTTTTGCCATCAGATTCATCGCCGAATTCTGCATAAATTTATCCGAATCCTTCTGGGCTGCGAGCAGTTTGAGAACCTGTTCTTTGAGGTCTTTATCTTCGCCGCATCTGACCGTGACAAAAAACGCGCGCCCGTCTTCAGGCAATTCCAAAGCCTCGTCAACGAGTTCGTCAATTTGTTTCCATCTTTCGGCGTTCATAAATAAAGTACCGCCGTTGAGTCCCGCTGGCGGTCGTAAGTGCGTCTCGCACTCACGTTTAATTTTTTTTGACATTAAAAAAGCGGCGAGCGTCCCGCGAACCGGACAGCCGCCGCGCGCAGGCAGCGGTACACTTTTATTTCGATAATTCCAGAAAAAGCCAAGCCTTTGCTTTTTGCCATTCGCGCATTACGGTGACGGGCGCGACTTTGATGACTTCGGCGATTTCTTCGACCGTCAAACCGCCGAAAAATTTGAGTTCGACGATTTTAGCCTTCCGCTGGTCGAATTTGACAAGCTCATTCAGTGCTTCATCGAGTGCGACCAGATCGGCATCCTTTTCGGTTGAGACGGTAAATGCTTCGTCCAGGGACACGTGGCGGACAATTTCATCTTCGGTTTTCGGACGTTTGCGCGCAAAATCAACCAGAATTCTCCGCATCAATTGTGCCGAAACGCCGAAAAAATGAGCGCGGTTTTCCCATTTGGCGGTTTTCCAATCAATCAGACGCATATATGCTTCATTGACCAATGCGGTCGTTTGCAATGTATGGTTTTCGCGCTCGCGATTCATATAGCGTTTGGCAATTCGATAAAGTTCCGCGTAAATAACGGGCGTGAGTTTTTCGAGGGCTTCCGCGTCGCCGCCGCTCCATTTTTGGAGTAAATCCGTAACTTCCTGTGTGTTTGTCGCAGACATTTTTTCTCGGTAAAAGGCTTGATATTACTTAATTTAACACTAAATCTAAAAAAAATCGAAAAAAATTCCAAGATGATGATAGTTTTTCCGAAATCCAAACGCATTATTTAAGTAGAGAGCAGAATTTTATTGAAATATATTTTGGAGAGATAAATAAAAAATGGGATTTTACAGCAGCGAAAAAGAAGCGGCATATTTTGCATTACGGGAATTGAAGCGGTTTTTACCGGAGACACCGGATAATAAAGGAACCGAATGGGGTTCGATAATTTATCGTTATAACGATCCTGAAGGCGGATATCGGTATTCATTTCAGATTCCGACAACAGGAATGTCTGCCGAATGGCAACCGACCGGAAAAACACCGGCGGGAGCGATTGAATGCGCTTATTGTCATACGCATCCGAACGACAAACCTTTCAGCAAAGTTGATATTGATACGGCATTAGGAAAAAGATTCCCGTATCCGAAAACAAGGATGTATATGGTTACGCAATCAGGAGCATACTGGTATGACGGGAAACTCGATGAAAAGCTCTGGAGCAGATCATCTTCCGCAAGATACGGGACGATGTGGGGATTGCAGTATTCCGCTTTAATTAAAAAATAAATATCGGATAATTATCATAAAAACATTATAGATTGAATAAGAAAAATTTATAAAATTAAGGGGTTGAAATTTTATGTCAGTATTTCCATTAACAAAAATACCGAAATGGGGTTATCACAAAGGCAGCGGCAAGCGTTGGTTCGGCGCGAGCCGCAGCGACGGGCGCAAACACGCCGGTTGCGATTTGATCGCCACTCCCGGAACACCGGTTATCGCAGTTGATCACGGAACTGTTCTTTACCGGGCGAATTTTTATCTCGGAACGGATGAACTGGTCGTAGATCACGGACATTTCATCGCCCGCTACGGCGAAGTTTCCAAAGAAAAAGTCGTCAAAGATATGAAAAGAGGCACGATTGTAAAACCGGGCGATGTAATTGCTTATGTCGGTAAATTGAAAATGCTTCATTTCGAGATGTATCAAGGAACGGAAGAAGGACCTCTGACGCAGACGAAAAACAAAATTTACAAGCATATCGCGGATGATAACTACAAACGCCGAGCCGATCTGATTGATCCGACTGATCATCTGAATCGGTGGAAACTCTGGACAAATTTTTCAAAATGGCTCGATGATGTGATTGAAGAAATTTTCTGATTATGAATTAACATAAAGTTTGCGGAAATTATCGAGGCTTAAATTATTAAAATTGTAAAAAAGGAGAAAACAAAAATGGGTTTAGAACATATGAAAACACCTCCCGTTACGCAGGGAGAAAGCGATAATTTTTGCTGGGCGGCGAGTCTTTCGTGGTGGCTGAAAGCCGTCAGAAATAGAAAATATGAGATAGGCGACTTGGTTTTAATGTATGAAAAATGGGTAAATTGGGAAGAAGGTAATCAATACGGTTCTTTAACCGATAAAGGAATGTACCGGCTGATTCACGATCAACGCTGGCATCTGTTTCATGACGAAAAAAAGAACGACAAAATTACGTTTGATTATCTGAGCAAAATTTTAGAACGCGGTCCGGTGATGGTTGCTTATTACGAACCGAAGGTCAGCGGCTTCCATATGAATGTGATCGTCGCCGGTGCAGGTTTGGGCGATGTGGCAAGCGGTTTGGTCGTGATGGACCCGAATTATGAAAATTTTCAGATCAGAAATTTGAAATATTACAAAGAATATTATTCGAGCATTTATTTTATCTACGCCACCGGTTCGAGTCCGACACCGACGTATGCGTATCAATAGATTTTTCGATTTCGTTCGGTAATATTGAACGAAGTCGAACTTTTCCGGTCTCTCATTTTTTTTCTCCAACCTTGTGCCTGACTGCTTTATCCCGAGCAGTCAGGCTTCTTTTTTTTCTGAAAACCAGGCAGCAATGGAAATGGAAAAACAGTTAATGAAAAATTTAAGAAAATACCTAACGTCAGTTCGGGATAAAAATTCAAATTTAGTCGGTGAAACCGACGTTATATTTGTAGCCCAAGATGCAAATCGTAGGTCAAAATCAGAATTAAAGACAAAGCCATTGAAAATGGCGGCATAAAAAATTATGTCGCAGTTTTCAACTGCTTGAAATGATTGCTCAAACTATTCCCACGATTTGCATCGTGGGCGGCGAAGCGGGGAATAATGACCACCGGCTTCGACGACTTATCCCGAACTGACGTTACCTAATTATTTTTTTCAAATGATGATAGTTTTTTCTGCAAATAAACGCATTCTAATATGAGTCAAGCAAAACTTTAGAAATGTAAAATTTATAAATAACTAAAACTATAGGAATCAATATGTCATTAAATCTATATTCAGCCATAAAATACAATAAAGATCGGGGTTATTCACAACAGGCAATCGGAATAATTCAAATGTTCGCCAATGCCAGAACGACAGGTGTCTTTGATCATCAAACGGTCGAAGCGATCTATCGGACGCAGCAGTCTCCGATTTATCCGCAACTTAAAAACGGCGCAGACGGAATGGTCGGACCATCAACGCTCGGATTAATTATTTTAGAACTGGAACACGTTCGCCGGATGAGCGAAGCCGCTTTGCTGAGAAAATATGAATACAGAATCAGCGGTATTACATATAACAGCCAACCGAATTCACAAAATCCGCCAAAGCAGGAAAACGGAAAAAAAGAAACTCTTCCGGCAGAAACCGAGCCGGAAAAGATTCCGCTTGAAGATAAAGACAAACCGAGACAGATTTATCTGCACGAGTTAAAAAATATGACAATGCAGAGCGGAACGAGCATTCCCAATCCGTTCGGCGGACAATCGCTTTTCGTCGGTAATCTGTATCTGGCAACGAAAGATATTAGAAAAATCCTGGGCGGTTCGTTTCAAGAAATAATCTATATTGTCGTTAAAACCGAAAGCGAGGCTCTTGATCCGTTTCTGGTCGGAAAAGTTTACCGGCAAACAAACAGAGGATTTTGGAGCGACCTTAATTATGCGTGGTTGACGGATGTCGGGCGAAATGCCAAGGGCGGAATGGAAATGGCAAAAAAACAAGTCGAACTGATGATGGGAGCGATTTTGGCAGGTGTCGGCGCATTCGGCGGATTTGCCGCGCTAACCGGAGCGGCTATGAATATTTTATTGAACAATTCTGAAGAAATTTTTAAGGCGGCGCGGGGAATTCAAGATTTGATAAAAGTAAAAAACGTGCTTTCGCAACATACGCCGGAATTTTGGACGCTTTGCAAAACCGTTTTGAAGCTTTCAATCGCAAAAACGCCGGAAACAATTTGGGCAGATACTTACGGTGCGATTAGACTGGCAGGGGAATTAGTAATGATTATGGGCGAAGCCGTGTTCTTTAAACGTGTCAGATCGTTTGGTTTTGTTGCCCAAATTGCTCAGAAACTAATGCAGGGCGCATTCGGTAAGTTGACCGATGCCGCTACGATTGCGCTGGCTGGAAAAGATTTGTTGAAAGAAATGCGGGAATTCGACCCGATGCTCGATGAAGCCCGCGCAGAAAGAATAATCAAGGAAATCAAAGATAATTGGCAAGTCGTCGAACCGGCACTTAAAACGCTCAAAGCCGTTGCCGATCAATTGGCAGGTGCATAATTTTGAAGCCGCAGAATTTTCTTTGCATAATCATTAGTACTCTGTAAATTTAAGGCGTTTGAAAAAAGTTTGGAGTCCCGCCTTCAGGCGGCAACCACCAGCGAAGCGCGGTGGAGAAAGCCGCGTAAACGCGGGACTCCAAACACTCGAAAATTTAATTTACAGAGTAATTAATAGTCCGATTTTTAAATTTTCCGATAAAAGATTTTTGACCGAAAAACATTTCGGCTCGGTTTTTCAATCTGAAATTTGAAATTTATCAGAAAACTTAAAAATCGGACTGATCAGTTACATTTTTTTTGTCCGAAAACATATCGGGTTCTAAGTATTTTTTTCGCGCTTCATCAGAAAAAAGAAACTCGTGGCTGTAAAACTTAAGCGGATAATTTTTATCGAATTTTTCGATCATTTCAGCACACGCTTCAACTATTGAATAACCATTCTTAGAGTTTGAAAAATCAAAAACCGTCCGTATCCAAAAGACGGTCATCGTTTCGTGATACGGCATTTCCTTGGTCAAATCCACCTCAAATGCTTTTAGTAAATTAAAAATCCCGGCGCGCATTTTTCCCAACGCGGTTTCAAAATCATTGTCTAAAGCGTAAAAAAACGCAACGATCAGATGTTCGGCGTGTCCCCAATCTTCCCGCGCAATCGTGCCGTTTTCAAACGCTTCAACCACATTTAAAAGTTCTTTTTCGGTTTTGTATCTCATATTTATTTCCTTTCAATAAAAAAAACAGAGCAAATCGGAAATCGTTCCGATTTGCTCTGTTTGAATCAGCCGACAATTGTAAGACATTTAATCAACCCGAGTCAAATTGTTGCGCCGAAGCATAAAATAATCAAAACGCGTCCGAAAGAATTTTGCCGCAAAAACCTGAGAATTATGTGGTCATATTCTTTCGCCGAAAACTTAAAAGTTTGCAAAACACACGCTTTTTTGCCCAAAATTAATAATGCGTATATTATCTTATTATTCTTGTTCAAATCCTGAACTCGTATTCAAACAGAGCAAAAGGCGTATTTGAGGAAAGAGAAAATGGAAAATTTTGAAACCCCTAAGATTAATGGCGACGTGCCGGAAGTGATTGCCAATAATATCAAGATTGAAAAAATGATCGGACGCGGCGGAAT
>CAYUGW010000246.1:0-6540 GCA_964444245.1 uncultured Blastocatellaceae bacterium
GGTTTTTTGAATTTCTTCAAAACTTGCCGGAGATTCCAGCGAATGAACGACCTTATCGGTCAATCTTTTGGCGACTTCCGCACCGAAACTACGATTCAAAAGACGTTTGGCGTATTCGACACCGCCGGTCGTGACATAACTTCGCGCCAGCAGCAATTGATTAAATTCATCAACGATATGATCGGCAAGTTCGGATTTTACGTCCGGCAAAAGCGCCAGTTCCTTTGAAAGAATCTGAACTTCGTGTTCGTCCAGATATTTAAACATTACGGAAGCGGCTTCTTCGCCTAAAGACAGACACAAAATCGCCGCTTTTCGAGCGCCCGACATTTGCCCGTTATCGGAAATCGCCAGCGAATTCGCCAATGAATCCGAACCGTCGGTCAACATATTCGGTGCCGCGATCGAATCTTCGATAAAAACTGTTTCTGTAGCTTGATTCATAATTTTTGTAACTCTGAACCTTATTCACGCAGCCAGCCGCGAAGCGTGCTGACGACCATTTCGGGTTCTCTGATCGTTTGTGCAATCAAGGTTTTTCTGACGGTTTCGATTTGCAGAGTTTGATCTTCTACATTATTCGACACTTCGTTTCCGTCCATTTTGGCTTCGAGTTCGGCAACCGTCATCATCGGTTCGAGTTCGGTTTCATTCGACTGATTTTCTATTCCGGCGCGTCTTTCGATTTCTTCTTCCGTTTCTACGGTTCCTTCCGTCAATAAATTCGCGTCTTGCGCCGGAGAGATCGCCGCTTTGATCGCCTTGCGAGCCGGGCGGATTATAAAGAACAAGATCAAAAGTGCAACTAAAACCAATGCTCCGTATTTCATCGCCGGATTGATGATTTGCTTGTTTTTTTCCAAAAATGTTGCGCTTCCCGCATCGACCTGCGGTTTATCGAACGGCATTGTCTGGACAACGACCGAATCGCCGCGATTGGCATCAACACCGACCGCCGCGCCGACTAAATCCTGCATTTGCCTGATTTCATCGGCTGTTCGCGCGACTTCCGTGCCGTTTACATTCTTATGGTCAACGACGACCGAAACCGTTAAGCGATTGACGCGACCGCCGCCGCCGATGGTTTTTTTGACCGTTTTATCGATTTCGTAATTCGTCGTCGTCGCAACTCTTTCGTCGTTTCCGTTCTGCTGATTTTGCTGAACCGGTTGATTCGGCGCGGTCGGATCATTTGCCCGTGCGCCGACAACGCCGCCTGCACCGCCCGCACCGCCGCCGACCGCATTCGTTTTGGTTGCGGTTTTGGTTTCCTGTGCGCTCTGCTGCGAACGAATGACTTGCGATTGCGGATTGTATGTTTCTTCGGTTTGTTCGACCTGGCTGAAATCGACATCAGCCGAAATATCGGCACGAACGCGACCTTCGCCGACAACCGGTTCGAGCATTGCGATAATGCGCGCCGCATTTTCCGCTTCAAATTTTTGTTTGGCTTCGAGCTGCGCGTTAAACGCCCCGGCATCGCCGCCGCCGCTCGATTTTCCTCTTCCGGAAGTCAGAAGTCTGCCGCGTGTGTCCATCACGGAAACATTCGACGGATCGAGTCCTTCGACCGAACCGGAAACGAGATTAACAATCGCATCGGTGCGTTCGTTCGAAATTTGTTTGCCCTGCTTGACGCGCAGCATTACGGAAGCCTTCGCGCCTTCTTCCTTTTCGGTAAAAACGGATTCTTTTTTCGGTGTGATGTGAACCCGTGCGCCTTCGAGTTCTTCCATTGATTCCAGTGTTTTGGCAAGTTCGCCTTCGATGGCGCGGCGGTAATTTATCTGTTGGGCAAAATCGGTCGCGCCGAAATTCGTTTTATCAAACAGATCGAATCCAACGTGTCCGCCCGAAATAACTCCTTCGCCAGCCATTTGCAGGCGCAGCTCGGAAATTTTTTCGGACGGAACTTGAATCGTCGAACCCCCGTTGGTGAGTGAGTAAGGTGTGTTTGAGGCTTTGAGTTTCTCGACAATACTTTGAGCGTCTGCCGGATTTAAATCGGAAAATAAAACACCGTATTCGGGCTGTGTGCCGTAATAAAAAATCGCCGCAATCAAACCGAGTGTGGCAACCGCCCCGCTGATCGTGGCGATTCTGCCGTTCATCGGCATTCGATTCCATACTTCTTTAATTTGTTCAATAAATGCGGGCATAGTTGGATTTTGGATTTTTGATTTTGGATTTTGGATTTATTCGATTTTTCAGGCTTTTCCCTTAATTTGAAAAAAAAATTATAAAAAATTACACTTGCATCCTCATGATTTCTTCATACGCGCCGATAAGCTTGTTACGGACTTGCAATCCGAGTTGAAATTGTAGATCGGCTGTTTGCAGCGCAATAATTGTGCGGTGGAGATCGGGAGATTCGCCCGTTACCGCATTTGCTATTTCTTGATCGGCAGATTTTTGCGTGCTGTCTATTGATTCAACGGCATCTTTTACCAAAGAACCAAAGTTTCCACCGGAGTTTTCCGTATCTCCGGTGGAAATTTTGTTTGTGGGAGACGCTTGTGCCGAAGAAATTATCGAATTAATATTGCTGATATTCATTTTTATAAAATTTATGCGTCGCCTAAATTCAGACTGATTCGCGCTAATTCTTTAGCTGTATTAAATACCGTGGCATTCGCTTCGAACGAACGCGCCGCCGACATCATATTGACCGTTTCTTCGAGTGGATCAACGTCCGGCAGATTTACATAACCGTTGGCATCTGCATCCGGGTGTCCGGGCTGATATTGTGTGATAAATTGATTTTCGTCCGCCAAAACTACTTCCGAGGAAACGCCCTGCGGAATATTTTCGTTATTAAACAACCCGCTCGCAATCGCATTTTCATTCCACGCTTCATTAACATTCTGAGCCTGAAAAACGACATCGCGGCGTTGATACGGTTTGCCCGTTTCGGTGCGCGTCGAATTGGCGTTCGCCAGATTCGCCGACGCGGCTTCGAGCCGCTGACGCTGCGCCGTCATTCCTTGAGAAGATATTTTGAAGATTGTAAATAATGACATAATTCGATTTTGGATTTTGGATTTTGGATTTTTGATTGTTTTTTTCAAAACTTTCAAATTCTAAAGCCAAAGTTTTACCTTTTACCTTTTACCTTTTACCTTTTTACTTTTCCTACCTTCCTTCCCTGATTGCGGTTCTTAAAAGGCGGAGGCGCGATTGGAGCATTTTCGCACCGAAATTAAAATTCATTCCGGCTTGCGCTAATTCTGCCATCTCGCGCCCCGCATCAACAGTGTTTCCATCCAAGCCGATAACCGTGGGAGTTTGTTCGACGACTGTGGGAGTCATAGATGAAAGACCTTGCCAATTTTGTTGAGCTTGAGGAAGTGAGCTTTGATGTGCGGCTTCTTTCAGATAATCCCCGAAAACGAGTTCTTTGGCGACATAACCCGGAGTATCCGCATTGGCGATATTTCCGGCAATAACTTCGGAACGGCGGCTTTGCACGTTCATAAATGATTGCAGTAAGTTTGTTATGCCGTCTGTGGAATTTAAACTCATTCGTTTTCGATTACCTCCGTTTTGTTATAGTGCAAGAGGCGTGCCGCAGAAAATCGGCTGAAATATACACGGTTTTTTTAATTTTTACGGGTTTTTGACAGAGAATCGTCAATTTATTCAAAATTTATGTCATTTTGTTGACACATCTTATCTCGGTAGGTTATTTTGAGTTGGTAAGCAATTCCGAAGATTTATTGTTTTGTTATTTTCTTAAGTTATAAAAAACTCCCTACAAATAAAAATGCTTACCACCCCTGATAAATGAAAGCAAAAATTCTGATAGTTGAAGATGATGTACGTTTACGTAATTTATTGCTCGATGCGATAAATATGGAAGGTCATCACGTTCAGGGCGCGAAATCCGCTGAAGAAGCCGTCGAATTTCTCGTTGAAAATGTTTTTGACGTAATCCTGACCGATGTAAATTTGCCCGGAAAGAGCGGTCTCGATTTCATTCCCCACGGACTCCAGCATAATCCGAACGTGCAGATTCTCGTGATGACCGGTTTCGGTACGATTGATGTCGCGGTTCAGGCAATGAAACTCGGTGCATCGGATTTTTTGTCCAAACCGATTGCCCTTGACGATTTATTCAGTTCGATTCGCGTTGCCGTCGGCAGAGTCGAGAAACAATCGGACGAAAAATCTTCGCCGACCTTTTCCGGTTCTTCGATCATCGCCAAATCGGCGATAATGATCCAATTGCTCGAACAGATCGAAACCATCGCACCATTTAAAATAAATGTTTTAATCACGGGCGAAACCGGAACGGGAAAGGAATTAGTCGCGCGGGCGATTCATAATTCGAGCAACCGCGCTAAAAATGCGTTTGTCGCGCTCAACTGCGCCGCAATTCCAGAACAGCTTCTCGAAGACGAACTTTTCGGTCACATCAAAGGCGCATATACCGGAGCGCAGAGCGACCGCAAAGGTCGGTTTGAACAAGCTAACGGCGGAACGCTCTTTATGGACGAAATCGGCGATATGAATCTTTCCTTGCAGGCAAAACTTTTGCGCGTGCTTCAGGAAAGCGAATTTGAAAAATTAGGTTCGTCGAAAACGATCAAAGTTGATGTGCGGATCGTCGCCGCAACGAGTGCGAATCTGGAAGAAAAAATAAATGACGGAAGTTTTCGCGCCGATCTTTTTCATCGTTTAAATGTCGTTCATCTGAAAGTTCCGCCGCTCAGAGAACGCCCCGATGACATTGCTCCGATTGCTCAAGGTCTGCTGGAAAGATTCTGCAAATCGGTCGGTCTGCCGCCGAAAACCGTTTCCGAAGAAACTCTCCATTCCCTGATTTCTTATAATTTTCCGGGAAATGTGCGCCAACTCCAAAATGCGATGGAACGCGCCGCCGTATTTTCCGGCGTTGAATCGAAAATTTTGCTCAAACATCTGCCTGAAGAAATCAAAAATCAGCCGAATATGTTTCAAATTCCGTTCGGTTCAAATTTGATTCCCGACACGATTCCCGATGAAGGAATTGATCTGTCCGGCGTTGTTTCGCAGATCGAACGCGAATTGCTCTTACAAACACTCGAAAAAACCGGCGGCAATAAAATGCAGGCGGCAAAACTCCTGAATATGAAACGCACGACTTTAGTCGAAAAAATCAAGCGTCTGCAAATCGAAGATTCCTTATCGGATGAAGACGAACCTGTTTCTGCAACCGGTTAAACGATTTTTTTCGTTACCGTTTTTTTAAATACCTCAAAAATAAAATATATGGTTAAGCAAGCGGTCTTTGACCGCGTTTCCCTGAGAATTTAAAGGTGAAACGAGGTCAAAGACCGCTTGCTTAACGGTTGGTTTATATTTTTTAAAAAAACTTCTAAAAAAAAGCGGTCTGAGAATAAATTTTTCTCAGACCGCTTTTTCTTTTTTACGACAAAATAATTTGCTCAAAACTACTACAAAAAAATTTGTCAAAAACTATTGTCAAAAGCCAAACCTCTTGTTCGTTCGCGCAGATAAGCGTTGTTTCCGCGGCTGGATTTTTCCAGATTGTTTAGCTCGGCAAATGATTTTTCGCGTTTCTCGTTTAATAAAAGTCTGGTTTTGCCGTCTTGCTCGATGGTTAGCCGGGCGATTTCGACAACTCGTTTTGCCATTTCGCTGCGGCGGATCGTTTCGTCCGATTCGCCCAGAGAATTTCTTAATTCGGCGATTTGACGGTGAAATATTTCGAGTCTTTTGCCGATTCGCTCGCGGTCGGAAACAATGTCCAGAATTCCGAGAAAATTGCCGCCTTCGGCAGCCAGAGTTTCTTCGCGCGCCAGTGTCAGAAGCTTTTCGAGATCGGCACATTGCGCCGTCAATAATTCGATCAGCGAATCGGATTTGGTTGTAATTTCTTCGGTTTGAAACATTGTTTTTATTAAAAAGCCATACTCAGGGAAGCCGCTGCGCCGCCGAATGTCGGGTTAGTTTGAGCAACCGGTTCTTGCATTGCGGCGGTTTGGTTTTGCGCGTTTATTTCCCAGGCATCGCGCACGGGCGCGAGCAGATCGGCGGCTTTGCGCATCAAACCGGCATCGAGTTCCGCACTCGCCCGAAGCATCAAAACCGTGATACTGCGGTATAAATTATCGAGAATCAGCGCAGATTCGCCGCCTTTTTCAAAATCTAAAATCGATTGCAGATAATTGATTATATCGAGAGCGCGATTTGAATGTTCCGCCTTGGCAATATAATCCTTGTTTTCAATATCGTCGGCGGTCAAGTGAAGAAATTTGATCGCTCCGTCATAAAGCATGACGATTTGTTTGAGCGGATTGGTTTCCGTATTGGCAATTTTTCCGTAGCTGGCAAGTCCTTTGGGTTTTGAGTACATAATAAAAATCCTTTGTTTGAGTTTTTTTCTAACCGTTAATCTTATCGGCTTTAGATTAAAAAACTTGAATCATTTTTACCGTTTATTATCAGTTATTTACAAAGAATTTTGGCTCTTTGACAATTAATGGTTGATAATGATGTTGTGAGGGTAAAAATTCTATATGAATTGCCGTCTGCTTT
>CAYUGW010000247.1:0-6494 GCA_964444245.1 uncultured Blastocatellaceae bacterium
CTACCGTTCGCTATACTGATTGCGCTCGTATTATCATTTAATGCACGGCTCTATTAGCCTGTTCAAACAGACTAACAGTCTGTTTTACGTTTTTCATCAAAATCTTTTGTCGGATTTAATTTTCAAAGACCATTAGCGTGAAGACCGCTGCGCTTCGAAGCGCGGCGCAGGCAAACTAAAGTTTGTACTCTGAACGCGAGCGGCAAAATACTTGTTACTTTTACTCTCCTGCCTTAACTGAATTTTTTTTTGATCCCGTTTCTGAAAATTTTTCGCATTAACAAATGAAGACATTTCAAGAAATTGAAAATAAAATAAGGAAAATAAAAATGAAAAAACAAAGTAATAAACGTTGGCAGTCATTGGTATTAGCGACAATCGCAGCAATCTTGATGCACGGCGCGTCCATTTTTGCGCAAGATAATAAATACCCGAAGCCGGATTTTTCGGCGATGGAGAAATATTACGAGGTAATCAAATACGAATACGACTTTAACGCGAATATACCGCTTTTCATCGTCGTGGCTAAACGCAAAGAGGAGAATGTACCGAAATGGTGGATCGTCAAGTGGTTCGACGCGGATGGAGTTGTCATCTCAAGCGGTGGTTTATTATTTGATCCCGGTTTCAAGGCGACGGTTGATGATCCTATGCGAACCAGTGCATATGCGCCGTGGAAGAGAGAAATGCCGAAAGTAAAACGCATTGTAGTTTACGAGGACACCTCCAAATAAAAATACTCAAAACATTTTGCTTGCGTTTTCCACCAAACGCAGCAGCCCCGAACAAGTTATTGGACGCGGACGGCTTTGATGATTTCGCCGAGGCTTTTGCTTTCGGTTTGGTAAGGACGGTTTCCGGTTAAAAGTTCGTAAAGAATCACGCCGAGTGAATAAACATCCGAAGCGGTCGTCAATTTTTCGCCTTTAATTTGTTCGGGGCTGGCGTATTCGGGCGTAAAAACCTGCATTTGCGTCGCGGTTTGATTTTCCGCGTCCGATTTTAAAAGCTTGGCGATGCCGAAATCGAGCAGTTTAACTTTGCCATTGTTCGTTATCAAAATATTCGTCGGTTTCAGATCGCGGTGAATGACCAGATTTTGGTGGGCAAACGAAACGGCGGCACAAACTTCGCGAAAAAGATTTAATCTTTCTTCGAGATCGAGATTTTTCGCGGCGGCATATTCGATGATCGAAACGCCTTCGATATATTCCATCACGAAAAACGGCAAACCGTCATCGGTCGTGCCGCCGTCGATGAGCCGGGCGATGTTCGGATGTTCTAAGGATGCGAGAATCTGCCGTTCGTTGAAAAAACGCCGCAAAACCGCGTCGGAATCCATTCCGCGCTTGATGAGTTTGAGCGCGACGGTTTGCGAAAATTCGCCGTCGGCGCGGGTTGCCAGAAAAACCATTCCCATTCCGCCGGTGCCGATTTCTTCGGTGATTTTATAATTTCCGATTTGTTTGCCGTTAAAGTTTGGGGCAAAAAAATCATTTTCCAAAACGGCGGACGCGACATCGCTTTCGAGCAAATCCGCTTCCAATTGTTCGAATTCGAGCAATTTTTCGACTTCGCGGCGCAAATCTTCGTCCGCGGCGCACGCCTTGTCGAGATATTCGGAACGCTCATCGGGTGATTTGTCCAGGACGGCTTCAAGGACTTTTTTAACTTTTTGCCAGCGTTCACGGTTCATAAATTAATCGTTGAGCATTTTATACAGAAGAAGTTTGGCGGTTGCCCATTCGCGCTTGACGCGTTGATGGAGAAATACTTAAAACTTCGCTGATTTCCTCCACGGTTAAACCTCCGAAAAACTTCATTTCGACGATTTTGGCTTGTCGGTCATCGAGCTTTTCGAGTTTTGTCAGGGCTTCATCAACGGCGACGACATTAAGTTCATTTTGACCGGCAAAATTAACGGAATCATCGAGCGCGATTCTTGTCTTAAACGCGCCGCCGCGCTTTTGACTATTTTTGCCGCGCGCATATTCGATCAAAATTTCGCGCATAAGCCGGGCTGAAATACCGAAAAAATGAGCGCGGTTTTGCCATTCGACTTTGTTTTGTCCGATCATCCGCAAATAAACTTCGTGAACGAGCGCCGTCGGCTGAAGAGTATGATTCGCCCGTTCGCGGTTCAGATAATTATTTGCCGGTTTCCGCAGTTCGTCATAAACAACCGGCAAGACTCGATCGATAGAATCGCGTTCGCCGTTAGGCAGTTCCAGCAGGATTTGAGTTATCGGTTTTTCAGCCATTTATCGAAATCCGGAATTTTATTTATTCATCAATTTTTTATCAATAGTTGCCCGAACGGTTTTCCATTACCGAGTCAACGCCGGGCGGGATGGAAAAGCTTTGTAAATGCCGGTAAGCATCCAAAGACACAGCGCAAAACCGGGAAAAAATAAGAACGCGACCGGATTAAACCAGGTCGTGCCGAAAGTATGGACAAAGGCTTCATTGGGATTCTGCGGATTGTAATAAACCTTTACGGTATCGCCTTTTTCATACGGGCTGTAAAAAATGGATTTTCCGGCGCGGGTATAGACCATTTGTTTAGGTAAATCGAACCCGACCCAAATGCTGTAAATTCTTACAGGCATTTTTCCCTCGTTGCGCTCTGTGCCGATCGAGGCGACTTTGGCGGCAGTTTGCTCGAAGGTGAAAATCTGATACAGATTATATGCCGTGTAAATAATGCCGCCAAAGATAAGCAGCGCGCCGATAAGAAGAATAAAACACCTGAGCGTTTATTCAGGACTTTTTATTACCGAGGCTAAAAAGGAATTCAGTTTCATTTTATTTTTGAAAAATATTGCAAAAGACAGGATTTAACTTTTGTCAATAAATTAAAGTAAAAAGACCGAATATTCAAGCCGAAGATTTTGCATTTTAGAGCAGGAAACGGAAAAACGCCTTTGACATCTTTCAAAACAACCCGCGCCGGCGGTGTCGCAAGATAAATTTATGTTTGCGGTTTGCTTAAGTAGGAGTTACGCAGTTGGAAAATAATTATCGAAAATAAAAGAGATTACTTCGGAATAGATGATAACTGATAGATTTTACAGAGTTTTATCTATCAGTTATCATCTATTCCGAAGTTTTTCTTTCAACTGCGTAACTCCAATTAAGGTCGATGTATTTCTCGAAAACTTGTGTCACAATTGGCTATTCTCCGGTGTTATCTATATTAAAACCATCAACTATTTAACGCGAAAATTTTATGCTGAATATAATTTGTAAATCGAGATTTGCGGCGGTTGCCGTTTTAGTGATTTTCGCTTCGAGCGTTTTTGGATTTTCCGCCGAAAAAAACGGGAAAATCACGGGCGAAGTTGTGATCAATCTGAAACAGGAAAAGATTTCGGCGAAATTAAAATATGATTATGTTGCCGCTAATGAACCCGAAGCTGAAATTAAATTTTATCTCAACGAAAATTTCAGCGTCGGCAAAGTTAAGTGCGGAAACTGCCGCGCGTTTAAATTCGACCGCGAAGCCGAACCGCTTCCGACCTTGACGATTGCGCTTAAAAAAACTCTGCAAACGGGCGAGCGGCTTTTGATTGACATCGAATATGACGGCAGCCTCAGGGAAATGTTTCACAAGGAACATAATTTTTTGGAATTGGGACTCGATTGGTTTTGGTATCCGATCCATAAAAATATCGGACAATTCGATTTTGTTTATCGCCTCAATGTCAAAACTGACGTTCCCGATTATCAACTCGTCGGCAACGGACGCACACAGCGAAAAGGTAAAAATTGGGTGATTGAATCGAATTCGGCGGATTTTGATATTGATCTCGTTTTGGGCGAAAATCTTTTATTCAAAAGCTACAGCCAAAACGGTTATGATCTGCAAGTCGTTTCAAAAAATCTTTCGGAAGACGCGCCCGCCGTTTTGCTCGAAAATATTAGGGAAACGCTCGATTTTTATAATTCGGCGTTTGGTGCGGGAAACCCCCAGCGCAAAGTTACGGCGGTCATTCGCCCGTTTCCCGAAATTCAGGGACAGGGCGGATATTTTCGCAAAGGTTATTTTATTCTGCCGAAAATCGAAAATGCGGAAGACTTTTTCTTTCCGGTCGCCCACGAATTAGCGCATCATTGGTGGATCGGAGCGGATCAGCAAAACGCCTGGCTCAACGAGAGCTTTGCCGAATACAGCGCGATGCTTGCCGTCAGAAAACTGAAAGGCAGCGCGGCGTTTAATGAAATTTTGGAAAAGAAGAAAAAACTCGCTATAAATCTGCCGCCGATTTACGGTTTTGACCGCACCAAAAACCAAAAGCAAACGCCGCTGGTTTTATATGTCAAAGGAACTCTGAAATTAAACGAACTGGAAAACGATCTGGGCGAAGAGAAGTTTTTGCAATTTCTGCAAAAAGTCTCCGCCCAAAAAATTAAAAATACCGATTCTTTGATCGAACTTTTGACGCAATTTTCATCACCCGAAACAGCCGCCGGATTTCTGGAAAAATTGAAACAGTAAACTTTTTAAAAGCCGACTTTTTTTTTGCGGCTTTAAAAATAATCGCAAGAACTGCGGCAATTAATGGATTCAAAGCAGGCTCACAATTTCTGAAAAAGGCTTACGCTTTGCGGAAATTGCGCAGCGCGGTTTGGGTTGAAATGAATAAATTTCCGGCGAAAGAAACTTAGAATATTGCCTATCCTTTTGAAATAATTTTTATAAAATCAGCGGTTTCTGCTAAAATTAGCGCATTATGATCGAAAACATTCAAGCAATTTATAAAAACGGCGTTTTGCATCCATTAAAACCGCTCGATTTGCCGGAAGATAAAATTGTCGAAATTGACGTGCGCGACGTTTCGAAAACGGATGAAGACATTTTAAAAAACGACGATAAGATAAAAGCCTTTGACGAATGGATTAAAAACTTGAATCCGAACACGTCGAATCTGACCGACGAACAAATCAGCCGCGAAAGCATCTATGAAGAACTCAACAGACAGCGATGAATTAAAATCTCGAGCGTGATATAGAAGTTTTGGACTTGATCGTAATTCTGCTATATTTTATAAAACCAAATCGTTTAATAAATTTATATCACCCAAATATTATGCTCAACGAAACTGTTATTCAGCAAAATCTTTTTCAAAGAAAAGAAACAAAAACACACGTATATGAAACAACTTATACAGTTGTTTCTTTATTTTCCGGTTGCGGTGGAATGGATTTGGGCTTTCGCGGCGATTTTTCGGTTTTCGGCAGAAAATACGCTAAAAATCCTTTCAAAATAATTTGGGCGAATGAAATCAATCAAGCGGCTTGTCGAACGTATCGCAGAAATTTGGATGAGAAAATTCATTGCGGCGACATCTGGGATTTTATGAATAAATTGCCGAAAAACGCAGACGTTTTGATCGGCGGATTTCCGTGCCAAGACCTTTCGATAAACGGTAAAGGTTTAGGAATAAAAGGCAAGCGAAGCGGTCAATATAAAGCGATGATCGAAGCTATCAAAATTGTTAAGCCAAAAGTTTTTGTCGCCGAAAACGTCAAAGGATTGCTTTTGAAAACGCGCCGCGAATCATTTTTAAAAATTATGGATGATTTCAACTCGCTCGGCTACGACGTTTCACACGCGCTTTATCATGCGGCTGATTACGGCGTTCCGCAGAGCCGCGAAAGAGTTTTCATCGTCGGCACTTTAAAAACTGTCGAGAAATTTATGCCGCCCGCGCCCGAACTTTCTAAAGAAAATTGGATAACCGCTTCCGAAGCGATCGGTGATCTTGAATCAAAAGAAATGGATGAAAGCATTAATCACATTTGGAGTGCGGCAAATGTCAGCGGCGAACAAGGCAATCGCCATCTTTTCGCAGATCGTCCAGGTTTTACGATTCGCGCCGAATGTCACGGCAACATTCATTTTCATTATTCTCTGCCGCGCCGTATCTCAATTTAGGATTGTTTCTCAACCGATTTTATAAAATTTGCTGAAACAGCTTGAAATAATTATTTTCATATTGATGGAAAAGTTATGGGTTTAGAATTAGTAAAAGAAGCATTAGAAAGCAGTTTATCTCTTATAGCTGACGAACTTGAGGGCGTTGAATCAGGTGAGTTAAGAGAAGATTATTTGCTTGTGATACAAAAAATCGAAACGGCTCTGAAAATTTTGAAAAATGAGTAAAACGCTATGGACAAGAGACGAGTTCATACTTGTAATGAACTTATATACAAAAATTCGTTACGGACAATTTAATAATCGAAATTCGGATGTAATTAAACTCGCTAAATTGATTAACAAAACTCCGGGTGCTGTCGCATACAAGTTAGTTCACCTTTCAAGTCAAGACCCGTATCATCGAAACAGAGGCATCAAAGGATTAGCAAATCCGGGCAGAAATGCTGTTGCTATTTATAAAGAGTTTCAAGACAATTGGGATGAAATGCTTTATGAAAGCATTACTGAGCGGTATAGAAATTGCTTGAGTTGGAAAAGAAAATTTGCCCGCGAA